>NZ_SDLS01000019.1:0-188849 GCF_004522315.1 Amycolatopsis sp. CFH S0740
AAAACAGGGAATCTGATTCCCTCAGGGTGGCCCTCACGGACCGCTGACCCCACATCCCACCCCGGCCACACCGCCGAACTGGGCAAATACACCTCGAAATGCGCCTGCCGCACCGCTTAAGTTCCTGTTACTTAGGGTTCCCCTCACGTACTGTCACCGGGGTCACGCGGCCCGGGCAGCCACGCCTCAACCGCACCCGCAATCTCGCCTTAAGTTCCTGGCATGGGGAATCTGAGTTCGCGAGGGTTCCCCTCACGGGCGGCCAATCCCGCTCCTGCCGTCCGTCGGGGACAGCTCAGCGTGTGCTGGCTTGGGCTTGCCTGCGCAGCCCTTCCACGGCGCGGGCCGGGTCGTCGGCGGCGTACACCGCCGAGCCGGCCACGAAGCAGTCGACACCGGCCTCCGCCGCCTGTTCGATCGTGTCGCCGTTGATGCCGCCGTCGATCTCCACCACCAGGTTCAGGTGCCCGGTGTCGACGAGCCGCCTCGCGGTGCGCACCTTGTCCAGGACCTCGGCGATGAACTTCTGCCCGCCGAACCCGGGCTCCACCGACATCACCAGCAGGGTGTCGTAGTGCTTGAGCACGTCCAGATACGGCTCCAGCGGGGTGTTCGGCTTGATCGCGAGCCCTGCTTTCGCCCCTGCCGCGCGCACGTTCCGCGCGAGCATGACCGGATCGTCCGCGGCTTCGACGTGCACCGTGACGTTGTAGGAACCCGCCTCCGCGTACCCGATCGCCCACCGGTCCGGGTTCTCGATCATCAAGTGGCAGTCCACGGGGATGTCCGTCGTCGCCAGCAGCGATCGCACGACTGGCAGGCCCAACGTCAGATTCGGCACGAAATGCGCGTCCATGACGTCGACGTGCAGCCAATCCGCGCGTCCGCGCACGGCGGCCGCTTCGTCGGCGAGCCGCGCGAAATCGGCGGAGAGGATGGAGGGGGCGATCAATGGTTTATTCGGCACGAGACAAATCGTAATTTCGGTTCGCGGCCGGCGGGCATTGCTTGTGCGTATCGGGGGATTGCGTTTGCGCATGTGGCGCGCTGTTGCCGGAAACGGACCCGCGAGGCGATGGTGGAACGGAGTTCATCGGCGATGGCGAAGGAGTTTGTTGTGCGGTTGCAGGTTGCGTTGGATGTGCTGGATGTGGGTTCGGCGTTGGCGTTGGCGCGTCAGGTGGCCGAGCATGTGGATGTTTTGGAGTTGGGGACGCCGTTGGTGAAGTCGGCGGGGATTTCGGCGGTGACGGCGGTGAAGGCGGCGCATCCGGACAAGCTGGTGTTCGCGGATTTGAAGACGGCGGACGCGGGGGAGCTGGAGGCGACGCTGGCGTTCGAGGCGGGGGCGGATCTGGTGACGGTGATGGGGGCGGCGGACGACGACACGGTGCGGGGCGCGGTGGCGGCGGGTCGCAAGTACGGGAAGGAGGTGGTGGCGGACATGATCTCGGTGACCGAGGGCCGGGTGGCGCGGATCCGGGAGGTGGCGAAGCTGGGGGTGTCGTTCGTGGAGATCCACGCGGGTTTGGACGAGCAGGCGCGTCCGGGGTATTCGATCGACACGCTGCTGGCCGACGGGCGGGAGGCGGGGGTGGCGTTCTCGATCGCGGGCGGGGTGAAGGCCGCGACCATCGGGTTGGTGAAGGACGCGGGCGCGGCGGTGGCCGTGGTCGGGGGCGGGATCTACAACGCGCCCGATCCCGCCGCCGCGGCCCGCGAACTCCGCCGCCTCACCGCCTGACCACACCCGCCCGCTGCGCGCCGGACACGGGCTCGGCGCGCAGCGGGCCGGATCTGCTCTTTCCGGAATACGCCAAGAATCGACATCATCGGGAGTGCGCTTCCATGGCAGCAAACCAATCCCCTGACGAGATTGCCCGCTTGACCGCCCAGCGGTTCCCGCAAGACTGGAGCAGTCTGGACGCACGTGCGGTGGACACCGTCCGCGTGCTGGCGGCGGACGCGGTCGAGCGGTGCGGAAGCGGGCACCCCGGCACGGCCATGAGCCTCGCGCCGGTCGCTTATGCGCTGTTCCAACGGGTTCTGCGGCACGACCCCGGTGATCCGGAGTGGATCGGGCGCGACCGGTTCGTGCTGTCCGCCGGACATTCCAGCCTCACCCTGTACATCCAGCTCTACCTCTCGGGCTACGGCCTGGAACTGGACGATCTGAAAGCGTTGCGCAAGTGGGGTTCGCTGACCCCGGGCCACCCCGAATACGGGCACACCAAGGGCGTCGAGATCACCACCGGCCCGCTCGGCCAGGGCCTGGCGAGCGCGGTCGGCATGGCGATGGCGGCCCGCCGCGAGCGCGGTCTGTTCGATCCGGACGCCGAGCCGGGCACGAGCGTGTTCGACCACCACGTCTACGTGATCGCCTCCGACGGCGACATCGAAGAAGGCGTCACGTCGGAGGCGTCGTCGCTTGCCGGAACCCAGCAACTCGGCAACCTCACGGTGATCTACGACAGCAACGAGATCTCCATCGAGGACGACACGCGCATCGCGCTGTCCGAGGACACCGCGAAGCGCTACGAGGCCTATGGCTGGCACGTGCTCACTGTGGACGGCGGCGAGGACGTCGCCGGGTTCCTCGGCGCGATCGAGCAAGCCAAGGCGGAGACCTCCCGTCCGACGATGATCGTGCTGCGCACCGTCATCGGCTACCCCGCCCCGACGAAGATGAACACCGGCGGGGTGCATGGCGCGGCGCTGGGCGCGGAAGAACTCGGCGCGGTCAAGCGCGCTCTCGGCTTCGATCCGGAGCTGAGTTTCCAGGTCGACGACGAGGTCTTGCGCCACACCCGCGAGGCCGCCGCGCGGGGCCGGGCGGACCACGAGAAGTGGCAGCTCGAATTCGACGCCTGGGCACGAAGCAACCCGCAGGGCAAGGCCCTGCTGGACCGCTTGGCCAAGCGCGAGTTCCCGGCTGGCTGGGCGGACGATCTGCCCGTCTGGGAGCCGGATGAGACGGGAGTCGCCACCCGCAAGGCGTCGGCCGCGGTACTGGCCAGGCTCGGGGAGGTGCTGCCCGAGCTCTGGGGCGGTTCGGCGGATCTGGCCGAGAGCAACAACACCACGATCAAGGGTGCGGATTCCTTTGGCCCGGCCGAAATCTCCACCGACGCCTGGACCGCCCAGCCCTACGGCCGCACGCTGCACTTCGGCATCCGTGAACACGCGATGGGGTCCATTCTCAACGGCATCGCGTTGCACGGCGGAACTCGTCCGTACGGCGGCACTTTTCTGATCTTCAGCGATTACATGCGCCCGGCGGTGCGCTTGGCCGCGCTGATGCAACTGCCGGTCGTCTACGTGTGGACGCACGACTCGATCGGCCTCGGCGAAGACGGCCCGACGCATCAACCGGTCGAGCACCTGGCCTCGTTGCGGGCGATCCCGGGAATGTCGGTGGCTCGCCCCGCGGACGCGAACGAAACCGCGTACGCCTGGAAAGCCGCGCTGGAGAACACCGGAGGCCCGACCGGGCTCGCGCTCACCCGGCAGAACGTGCCGACCCTGGAGGGCACCTCTGCCGAAGGCGTGGCACGCGGCGGCTACGTGCTCGCCGAGGCTTCGACCGGCACGCCTGAGCTGGTGCTGATCGGCACCGGTTCCGAGGTGCAGCTGGCGGTAGCGGCCAGGAAGATTCTCGAGGACGAAGGAATTCCCACGAGGGTCGTGTCGATGCCGTGCGTGGAGTGGTTCGACCGGCAGGATTCGGCCTACTGGCAAGAGGTGCTGCCTCCTTCGGTGCGGGCGCGGGTGGCGGTCGAAGCGGCGATCGCCCAGCCGTGGCACCGGTTCGTCGGCGATGCCGGCGAAATCGTGTCGCTGGAGCATTTCGGCGCGTCGGCGGATTTCACGACGTTGTACAGCCAGTTCGGCATCACCGTCGACGCCGTGGTGGAAGCCGCACGCCGAAGCGTGCGCTCCGTTCGGCGGTGATGTCGTTGCCGCGGGCGGCAGGAGGATCCGGGAACATCCGCCCGGAACACGTCCACAAGGGCTGATGGGAGCCTCCTGAACGGTACGCCCGCACGAAGCGGCCCCGGCGGTGCAGTCCGCCGGGGCCGCTTCCTTTTCCCCGCCATTATTCGTCATCCCAATCAGGGGATAGCTTTTCCTGATGCCGCAAGCCTTGCTGGACAGGCCGGCGGTGGAGAATCCTTGTGGTCTAAGCAGATTGGCCCGCGCGATGGCCGCGCAGGCGACGCACCAAGGTCGCCCGCCCGCGAGTGGAGGAAGATCTCGTTGACGAACACGATTCCCAAGAAACTTGACGCTGCGCTCTTCACCGGAGCGACCCGTGCGGTCGTCGGAGAGGTGGACCGGGTGAGCGCGGCGGTGCAGTCCGCGTCGTGGCTCCGGGCAGGCGCACTGCTGCTCAAGGCGCCCGCGGTGTTCACCATCGGCACCGGACGGAGCGGCCTCGCGCTGCAGATGGCCGCGATGCGGTTCATGCACCTCGGACTTCCGACGCACGTCGTCGGCGAGGTGACGGCTCCGGCGATCGGCGAACGGGACGTCCTGGTCGCGGCATCGGGCTCCGGATCGACCGCTCGGGTGGTGCGCGCCGCGGAGACCGCTCGCGCCCAGGGCGCCGACGTGATCGCGCTGACCACGGCGCCCGGGTCGGCGCTGGCGAAGGCCGCGACCGAGGTGCTGCTCATCCCGGCCGCGGACAAGCAGGACTTCGACGGCAACTCCTCCGTCCAGTACGCGGGCAGCCTGTTCGAACAGTCCGTCCTGCTGATCACGGATTCGCTCTTCCACGCGCTATGGCAGACCAGCGGCACTCAAGCCCGCGAACTGTGGCGGCTCCACGCGAATCTCGAATAGCGGCCTCGCTGTCCTGATGCGACCGACCGGAATGGGAGCCCGAAATGCACTGTCAGACTGAGGCCGCGCCGCGCACGTGCGTCGATGTCCACGCACTGGAGGCGGTGGCGCTGTCCGCGACCCGCAGCGCCGCCGTCGCCAGCTACGGCTGGGTCGGCCGGTACGACCAGAAGGCCGCCGACGCCGCTGCCACCAAGGCGATGCGCGAAGCGCTGGCGAAGGCTCCCGGCCGGGGAACGGTGGTCATCGGGGAGGGCGAAAAGGACGACGCCCCGATGCTGTTCAACGGCGAGATCGTCGGCACCGGCAACGGCCCGGATTTCGACATCGCGGTCGATCCGCTGGAAGGAACGTCCTTCTGCGCCAAGGATCTTCCCGGCTCCCTGGCGACGATCGCCTTCGGCGAGCCGGGCACGCTCTGGTCGCCGGGGCCGGGGTTCTACATGGACAAGATCGTCGTGCCCCCGCAGGCGAAAAACGTCGTCGATCTCGACGATCCGCCCGAGCGCACGCTGGCCAACGTCGCCGCCGCGCTCGGCAAGAAGGTCAGCGAGCTCCGGGTGATGATCATGGACAAGCCGCGGCACCAGGACCTGATCGCCCGCGTGCTGCGGGCAGGCGCGGCGGTGCAGACCCCGGCGGGCGGCGATGTCGGCGGAAGCCTGGCCGTGCTCCTGCCGACGCTCGACGTCGACCTGCTGCTCGGCGTCGGCGGCACGCCCGAAGGCGTGATGACCGCGGCCGCGGTTCGCGCGCTGGGCGGCGGGATGCTGGGCCGCCTCGCCCCGCAACGGGACGATGAGGCGGACGCGATCCGCGCGGCGGGCATGTCCCTCGACCGCGTCTACGAATGCGACGAACTCGCGGCAGGCGACGCTTTCTTCGTCGCGACCGGGGTCACCGGGGGCACGCTCCTCGACCGCCCCCGGAAATGCGAGGGCAAGACCACCTGCGAATCGCTGCTGATTTCCCGGGGCGAGATCCGCTACCTCACCCACACCACCTTCGAGTGACCCACGCTGTCCGCACGACCAGGGAGATCCGGTGACGCTGCATTTGGACGACCTCCGCGTTCGTCATCTCGGCGAGTGTCGTTACGATTCGCCGCTCGCCGAGATGGTGTCGACGAAACAGACCTCTCCGCACTATGTCGCCGAGGGCGACCGGGTCCTGCTCGAGGACACCGTGTCGATGCTGGCCGGGCACCGCCTCCCGCCGGCGCGCCTTCCGAGCTTCGAAGGGGCGGGCCCGCGCCGGAAGATCTACTTCGACCCGGCACGCGTCACCGCCGGGATCGTCACCTGCGGAGGGCTGTGCCCGGGGCTGAACAACGTCATCCGCGGTCTCGTCCAGGAACTCGCGGTGCACTACAAGGTGAAGCGGATCCTGGGCTTCCGGAACGGCCTGCAGGGGCTGACCGCCGAGCATCGGCACGACACCGTGGAACTGACGCCGGCGCACGTCCGCGACATCCACAAGGACGGCGGCACCATCCTGGGCAGCTCGCGCGGCGGCCAGGACGCCGACGAGATGGTCGACAGCCTCGTTCTGCGGGGCGTCGACGTCATGTTCGTCATCGGCGGCGACGGCGGGATGCGCGCCGCGACGTACCTCAGCGACGCGATCCGGGCGCGCGGCCTCGACATCGCGGTCATCGGGGTGCCGAAGACCATCGACAACGACCTGCCCTTCACGGACCAGTCCTTCGGTTTCCAGAGCGCGTTCGCCCGGGCGACGGACTTCATCTCGGCGGTTTCCGTCGAAGCCGCGTCCAGCCCGAACGGGGTCGGGATCGTGAAGCTGATGGGCAGGCATTCCGGGTTCATCGCCAGTTACGCCGCGCTGGCCGCCAACGGCGCGGACATCGTGCTGATCCCGGAGATCCCGTTCGCGCTGGAAGGACGGGACGGACTGCTCGCCCACGTCGAGCAACGCGTGCGGGCGAAGGGCTACGTCGTGATAGTGCTGGCCGAAGGGGCCGGTCAGGAGCTGCTCGACCGGCCCGGCGCGGCGCACCGGAACGGGCGCGCCACGGACGCGTCGGGCAACGTCAAGCTCGGCAACGTGGGGGAACTGCTCAAAGACCGCATCGCCGCGCACCTGACCGCGGCAGGACTTCCTCCCACGATGCGTTACATCGACCCGAGCTATGCGATCCGGAGCATCGCGGCCAACCCCTATGACAGCGTGTATTGCCTGCGGCTGGCGCACGCGGCGGTGCACGCCGCCATGGCGGGCCGTACCGCGGCGGCTGTCGCGCGCTGGCGGCGGCGCTTCGTGCACGTCCCGCTGTCGTTGATGACCAGCCGCCGCAACCAAGTCGACCCCGATGGCGACCTGTGGCTGTCGGTGCTGGAAACCACCTGCCAGCCCGCGGAATTCGGCGCCGCGGCGGGCCGGGAGAAAGTGCCCATGGGCTTTTGCTGAGCAGCCGGGTTCACAGTGCGTGCGCGGTGCGGTCGTCGAAGCCGAAGTCGAGTTCATCGCTGACGGCGACTACCCCGCGCACGCACTGTGCGCTCCGAACAGCTTGCTCGGCAACGCTTCTCAGCCCGACCGTGCCGGTGAGCGTCACGACGCCATCGGCGACCCGCACCGTGACGCCTTCCGGCGCACCGGCTTCGGCCTCGGCGCGGATGTCGGCGTCCGACCGCAGCAACGCGGACAGGACGTCGCGATGGGAGATCAGCCCGACCAGCCGGGCGGCCTGATCCACCACGCACAACTGGGCCGGCTTGGCGTCCGCGAGCTGTCGGAGCGCCACGTGCAGGGGCGCGTCGGCGGCGATCGTGGGCGCGGGGGCCGTCATCAGCTCGCCGGCAGTGCGTGCAAGCGCTTTTCGCCACCGGCTCCGGCGGCGCGGCCCGCCGAACGCGGGCAGCCGGTCCGCGCCGCCGTGGAACTCGCTCTTCGCCGCCACGTCGGCCGCGGTGACGAGCCCGATCGGCCGGCCGGCCGGATCGACGACCGGCAGCGCGGGCACGCCGTGTTCGAGCAGAGCCGTGACGAGGTCCCGGAACGAGGTGTCGCGTCCGGCCGAGACGACCTGGCGTGCCATGACGTCGGCTACTCGCTGATCGCACATCGCTTTCCCGGTGGCCTGGTCATTCCGGACCGGCGAAGAACTCGAGCGCGATGTTGTCCGGATCGCGGAAGGAAACGCCGCTGCCGTAGTGCGCTTTCTTCACCCCGCCGTGCGAAATGCCGAGCTCGTCCAGCTTCCGGGCCCATCCGGCCAGCGCGGCGTGCGATTCGACCGCGAACCCGATGTGGTCCAGCCCCGTGCGGCGTTCGTCCGCCCGGTCCCGGGTTTCCTTGCCGTGGTGGGTGTGCAGCCCGAACAGCATGCCGCCGCCGAGGGCGAAGACCGTGTGGTGGAATTCGCCGCCTTCCTCGTCCTCGTCCAGGACGGGCCCGGCGCCGAACAGCCTCGTGTACCACTCGGTGCTGCGCTGAAGATCGGACACGGTGATCGCGATGTGCTGCAAACCTGGGAAAGCCATGTGCACCCCTTCGCCCGGTCGGCATGCCCGCTCGCATGCGGACGTACCGGTGTTCTTACCAGCCGCCGCGCGGCCGGAGCCCGCTCGATCGAACGGGCGGCGGAGGGACCGGGACGAGCGGGCGGCGGGGCCGGATGAACGGGAACCAGGCACTGGAGAGGGACGGGACAGTCCGCTGGCTGTCCCAACCCGGTGCGACGGTGGTGCGGACCGCCGAGCAACTCGGCATGGGCTGCGCCACGGTTTACCGGAAGCTGGCGCAGTACGGGAGGGGATCTCTCCAAACCCAAGGGATTTTGCTGCTGATGCTCACCGCTGACCTGCGTTTTCGCAGGTCAGCACATCGTTCGGCCCAGGAGGACTCATAATCCCTTGGCCGTCGGTTCGAGCCCAACCCGGCCCACTCTGCCTCCCCTTTTATAGGGTCTGACCTGCGGGAACAGCCTCGAAAACGATCTTGAGGCGAGGTCTCTCGGAGGCGCTGGAGACGAGCACAGCGCTGGTAACCCAAGGGATTGTTCGAGTAAGCCTGTTTTCATGACCGTCGTTGAGGCGCCCGTGGAGGTGCTCGAGAGCTGGAGCGGTATTTCGAACATCTCCGCCAACGGCCGAACTTTCGCACCGGAGAGTCGCTGGCGCACAGCTGCATCGCGCAGCTCCCGCTCCGCCCGCAACGTCTCGTGATTCATCCCAGCTCGCGAGCCACCTGCGCCAACGGACGAGCCGACGACCTCACCAACGCGACCGCATCCCGCCGGAACTCTTGCGGATACTTCGACGAATCAGACACAAACACATCCTTCCCCAGGCCAACACCAAGGATCAGTGTGTCGGCCGGCGAACTGATCGACCGAGTGTGGGACGGCGCGCCGCCGTTGCGCGCGCATGCCGCGCTTTACAGCTACTTGTCGCGGCTGCGGACAGTGTTGCGGGAGACCGGCAATGCGGTTCTGGACCGCGCCAGACGCAGCTGTGTCCTAGCCGTCGACGACGAAGAGGTGGACCACGGCCAGTTCGCCGCCGTTGTCCGCGACGTCGTATCCGGGTCGCTCGCTCCGGCGGATCGAGGAGACGGCGCGACCTACGATGACGAGCATGGAATCGATGTCCGCCCTCGTCCATCTGGTCAGTCTCTTCATCAACTTCCGAGACTTCGAATTCGGCGAGGGATCCCATCATGGCTACCGCTGGGTTGATGCCAAGCATTTCCAGTTGCCGGCCGAGGCGCCGCAGGACCGAGATGTCCTAGCGGCCTTGATCGCACACCCCCAGTTTCGGGACACGTACGACGGTGCCGGCGTTCAAGACTGGCCGCGCCATGGCCAGTGGTGGCTTCATCGCATCACCCCGGACGACTACGAGACGGTCGATGCCGCGACGGCAGTCGGCGTCATCCGCTCCTGGGCCAGCCAGCACGGGAACGTCCCAGAGCCGCTCGAAGCACGCCTGCGCCAGGAGATCTACCGCCCGATCCGCAAGGCGACCAGCACATACCTGTTGGGACAGCTTGCGGAGGACGCGCTCCACGACTATGGCCCGATCCATATCGACTACCACGAACTCGTCGTCATCGACCGGCCCGCGGCGTCGCTCACTCTCCTCGTCGCAGCCGACGATTGACCCCGCGACATCACTGCCACCCGCGCTCGAAAAGGGGCAGTCGCGTACCCGACTCCACCATTAGTTTTCAGTCCCGCCGAGGAAATGGGGAGAATCGCGAGTCAACGTCTCGCAACGCCGAGATGGATATGTGGATCGCCCAGTTCGGCGAATGGGGATGCAAAGCTTGCACTATTCGGCCGCGTGCCCTCGCGGGTCGGTGGGCGAGGCGATCCGGTAGCCGATTCCCGGGGTCGTGGTGATGATCGGCGGGTTGCCGAGTTTGCGTCGCAGCCGGCCGATCGTGACCGTGACGGTGTTGGTGAACGGGTCGGCGTTCTCGTCCCAAACCTGTTCGAGCAGGGTCTCGGCGCTCAGGAAACCGGGACTCGCCCGCAGCAGCGCTTCGAGAACCGCGAACTCCTTCACCGAGAGGCTGAGTTGTCGTCCGTCGCGTACGACGGTGCGGCGTACCGGGTCCAGCTCGATCCCTGCCGTGCGCAGGGTTCGGGGACGTGCGTGCGGTTTGCGACGGGCGAGCGCCTGGATGCGCAGGATCAGCTCCGGGAAGTGGAAGGGCTTGGAGAGGTAGTCGTCGGCGCCCAGAGTCAGCCCGCTGACCCGGTCGCCGGGCGCGCTCGCCGCGGTCAGCATCAGCACCATCGGCCGGTCCGCCCGTTCGGTGATCATCTGGCACAGCGTGTCGCCGTGGAGACCGGGCAGGTCTCGGTCCAGGACGACGACGTCGTGCGCGGTGAGTTCGAGTTTGGCGGAGGCAGTCAGTCCGTCGCCGGCGAGGTCGACCGCCATTCCTTGGTCCCGGAGCCCCTCCGCGACGACCTCGGCGAGGGCGCGGTCGTCTTCGACGACGAGGATCCTCATGCCGGGACCGGCGTCTTCACGGCCGGCAGGGTGATCGTCACGCGCAGGCCGCCTTCGGGACGGGCGAACAGCGCGAGCCGGCCGCGGTGGGCGGCGGCGACGGCGGCCACGATCGACAGGCCGAGTCCTGAGGAGCCGGTGCGTTCCTCGCCCAGCCGTTCGAAGGGCTGGGCCAGCCGGTCGACCTCTCGTTGGTCGAGGACGCGTCCGCCGGTCTCGACGGCCAGCACGGTCTCCTCCTCGGTCGCGGACCCGGTGACCTCGATCCAGCCGCCTTGCTCGTTGTGCGCTACGGCGTTGTCGATGACGTTGTCCACCAACCGCGCGAGCAGGGCCGGGCTGCCCTGGGCCGTCGTCGCCGGGGGCAGGTCCACCGTCACGGTCAAGCCTTTCTCGCGAATGTCGGCGAAACGTTCGCGCCGTGCCGCGTCGACGAGTTCGCCGAGGTCGACCCGGTCAGCATCGGCCAGCGCCCCGTGTTGCGCTCTGGCCAGCACGAGAAATCCGTCGAGCAGGTGATCGACTCGATCCAGCTGGGGACGCAGCCGGTCCGTGAGCGCGATTGTCGAAGCGGCTGAATGGGGCTTGGCGATCGCGACGTCCAGCGACGCCCTCATCGTCGCTAGAGGCGTGCGCAGCAGCTCAACGGCAACGGCAACGGCGCGCCCACCCGACCAACGCCGTCGCAGCGAACGCGGAACGTGTTTCCCAGGAAGGGCCAACGTTTCCGGGCTACTCGTCGAAGGTCATCTCCGGCGGTGGACGGCGGAATCCGCGGGTGATCGCGGCCAGCACCACGATTCCGATGCCCAGCCACACCAGGCCGAAGACCAGCGCGATGCCGTCCAGGTTGACCAGCAGCCACAGGTCCACCACGACGCCGATCAGCGGGAAGACCAGCCAGGTCAGCGTCCGCTTTCCGGTGCGGTCGCGCAGCCAGGTCGCGAGCACGCTGAGGTTGACGAACGTGAACGCGGTGAACGCGCCGAAGTTGATGAACGAGGTCGACGTGCTCACGTCCAGTGCCAGCGCTGCCAGCCCGACCGCTCCGGTGAGCAGGATGCCGAAGGCCGGTGTCGCGAACCGCGGGTGGAGTTTGCCGAAAACGCGCGGCAGCACGCCGTCGCGGCCCATGGCGAACATCAGCCGCGACGCGCTGGCTTGTGCCGCGATCCCGGACGCGAACTGCGCGACCACCAGCCCGGCCAGGAAGACCGACGCGAAAAGGTCGCCGCCGATCGTGGTGGCGATTTCGAAGGCCGCCGAGGATTCGTCGGCGAACGCGCTGCCCGGGTGGGCCAGCTGGGTGAAATAGGCGAGGGCCACGAAAATCCCGCCGCCGATCAGCGCGGTGAGCAGGATCGCGCGGGGGATCGTCCGCTGCGGTTCGGTGGTTTCCTCGGTCAGCGTCGTCACGGCGTCGAAGCCGAGGAACGAGTACGTCGCCAGTGCGGCGCCGCCCGAGATCGTGCCCAGTGTGCTGCCCGCGTGGAAGAACGGCTGTGTGCTCGCGAGCGCCTCGCCGGCATGCAGCACGTGCCTGATCGACAGCGCGACGAAGAAGCCGATCACCAGCAGCTGGAACGCCATCAGCACGAAGTTGGCTTTTTCGGCGACTTTGATGCCCAGCACGTTGAGCAGCGTCGTCAGGACGATGAAAGCGATCAGCCAGACCCAGCGCGGCACTCCGGGGAACTCCGCCGACAGGTAGGCGCCGCCGATCAGCCAGATCACCATCGGCAGGAAGAAGTAGTCGAGCAGCACCGCCCACCCGACGAGGAAACCGGCGCGCGCGTCGATGGCTTTCCGGACGTAGGTGTAGGCCGAGCCGGCGACCGGATGCGCGGCCGCCATTTTCCCGTAGCTCGCGGCGGTGAACAGCATCGCGACGAGGGCGAGCAGGTAGGCGGAAGGCACGGTGCCCGCGGTGGTCGCGGCGACGATGCCGAACGTGCCGAGCACGATCAGCGGGGCCATGTAGGCGAGGCCGAACAGGACGACGCCGGGAAGGCCGAGCCGGCGCCGCAGCGCGGCCGGGGCGGTGGGCGTGGCGGTCATCGGTCGTCTTCTCCTCGGGGGCTCCAGCGGCCCGGGTCGATCCGGCCCTGGTAGAGCGGCAGGTGCACAGGGGCGTCGGCGGGGCGGAACTGCGCCCACATCCGGTTGGTTCCGGCGGTGCCCTCGCGGCGGACGCGGGTCACGTCGTCGAGGTCGATCGTGTGCGCCAGGACGCCTTCGGCTTCGCCGGGCAACGCGGCGAGGACCTCGCCCTCGGGCCCGACGAGGACGCTGTCGCCGCGGCCGAACGGCCCGGCGGTGTTCACGCTCGCGACGAAGACCTGGTTGACGATGGCGTTCGCCCGGGCGAGCACGAGTTCCTGCGCGCGGTCCGGAGTGGTCGTCTGGACCGGGTTGAGCACTACCTCGGCGCCCAGCCAGGCGAGGTGCCGGGCGACTTCGGGAAACCAAGCGTCGTAACAGATCGAGAAGCCGATCCGGCCGGTGCCGGGCAGGTCGGCGACGACGAAGCGGTCGCCGGGGTCGTACGGCTCGTGGGGGCGCCAGGGGAAAATCTTGCGGTACCAGCCGGCCAGTTCGCCGCCGGGGGAGAAGAGCAGGGCGGTGTTGAACAGTTCGCCGCGGTCGCCGGCTTCGCACACCGTGCCGGGCGCGAGCCAGATCCCGAGATCCCCTGCCAGTTCGGCGAGTTCCCGGGTCCGGGGGCCGTGCAGCGGTTCGGCGGTTTCGCGGAGCTGCCGGGTGCGGTCGTCGCCTTCGCCGTCGACGCCGCAGAGATGCAGTTCGGGGAAGGCGGCCAGGCGGGTGCCCGGAAACCGGTTCAGCAGGGACTCGACCTCGCCGGCGAACCCGGGGGTTCCGGCGGGCCGGGGCGGCGCCTGGGCGAGGGCGATCGGCAGTGGTCGCGGCATGGACGGAAAATAGACCATCTTGAACACTTAAACAAGAGTGCTCATCATGAGCACTTTGTGCGGTACGGTCGTCGCATGACCACGGCAGACCTCAATTCCCCCGCGGTGACCGGGATCCGGCGGCTGTCCGCTTTGGACACCGTGCGCGCGCGGATCGCGCTCGCGGTGGAGCTGGGCCTGCTGGCGCCGGGGGAGCGGCTGCCGTCGAACGCGGAGATCGCGCGGGCGCTGGACGTCGCGGAGATCACCGTGCGGCGGGCACTGGAATCCCTGGCCGAAGACGGCGTGATCGAACGCCGTCGCGGCCGGGGCGGCGGCACGCTGGTGGCCGAGCACCCGCCGGCGGCCCGGGTGCGGGAGGTCGGCGCGTACCGGGCATCGGCCGCCGAGGTGCGGGAGCTGATCGACCACCGGCTGGTGCTGGAGTCCGGGCTGGCGCAGCTGGCGGCCACTCGGTCGCCGGACGTCCCGCGCCTGCGGGAGCTGGTGGCCCGGATGCGAGACGCGGCCGGCTGGGCCGAGTTTCACGAACTGGACACGGAGTTCCACCGCGCGGTGGCGGCGCCGGGGCCGGCCGCGGCGGTGCGGCAGTACGAGGTCGTGCTGAGGGAACTGCACCGGTTTTACCTGCCGTACCCGATGCCGAAACTGCGCGAGTCCAACCGGGAACACGCGAGACTGGTGGACGCGCTGGAAGCCGGCCGCCCGGAAACGGCGGCCCGCGTCGTGCGCGCCCACGTCGGCCGCCT
The DNA here is from genome assembly GCF_004522315.1 of Amycolatopsis sp. CFH S0740. Classification (NCBI taxonomy): domain Bacteria; kingdom Bacillati; phylum Actinomycetota; class Actinomycetes; order Pseudonocardiales; family Pseudonocardiaceae; genus Amycolatopsis; species Amycolatopsis sp. CFH S0740. Next base: position 14,509 of record NZ_SDLS01000019.1, read on the forward strand.
GCACGAGACGATGTTCGTCGGCCTGGAATAGGCCCCGGCCGCCGGCGCTGACTGTCTGGGACACTTTCCTTGGTTCATTGGCCATAGGCCCGGCGCTGCGGGAGTGCTCCAGCAGCGCCGGGCGGTGTCGAGAGGGCCGGTCAGGCGCGGGCGGCGGTGTCGATCAGGTCGGCGATCTGGCCGGGCTGGGACGCCAGGGAGGCGTGGCTGGCGTCGAGTTCGATGGTGTGGCGGGGGTTGATTCGCACCCGGGACCGGACCGGCTGGCTGATCGCGGCGATGGATCCCGCCCTCGGCCGGGCCCTGACCGCCATGCACCGCGACCCGGCCCGCCGCTGGACCGTGGCCGACCTCGCCAAGACCGCCACCATGTCCCGCTCCGCCTTCGCCGACCGGTTCAGCGCCTTGACCGGGCAACCGCCCGCCGCCTACCTCACCGCCCGCCGGCTCGACCAGGCGGCGCCGCACTTCGGGCACAGCAGGCGGCATCGGGGTAACTCGGAAGGTGGACGCTTACTGCGTCGCAATGACGGCTACATTGTGAAGAAATCGGCGAGGGCTTTGGCGATTTGGCCGGGGGCGTTTTCCGTGGGGATGTGGTCCGCTCGCGGGATGCGCACGAGCGTGGTTCGCGGGATCTCCAAGGCGAATTTCTCGGCGTACTCCACTTTCTCGAAGCTGTCGTCCTCGCCCCAGATCAGCAGCTTGGGCGTCGTGGACCGGCGCAGCGCGGGTACGAGATCGAGGGTGTAGCGGTTGTCGGCCGCGCCCGCCATCGCCAGCCAGGAGCGGCGGACCCGGGGGTTCGTCCACGGATCCAGATACTCGGCGATCAGCTGTTCGGTGGCGGCGTCTGCCAGTGCCGAGGCCACGGCCTGCCGGCGGGCGGCGAGGAGGCCGTCGGCGGTGACGGCCGCTGCGACCGCCGGGTCCCGGAACCGCGCCACGTGCGGTGCCGGCCAGGAGTCGTAGGCGACCGAGTTGACCAAGGCCAGCCGGCGTATCTCCAACAGATCATGGGCAAGGAGATGCTGGGCAATGGCGCCGCCGATGTCGTGGCCCGCCACTGCGATCGGCCCGGAGATCTTCAGTGCGGAGGCGAATCGCGTGAGCCAGTCTGCAAGGGCCGGGACCGTGGCCGTTTCCGGGGTGAGTTCGCCTCCTGAGCGTCCCAGCCCGGGAAGGTCGACCGCGACGGGCCGCAGCCCCGCCTGGGCCAGGCGGCCCAGCACCGGAAGCCACACGCGGCTCCAATACGTCCCGTGCAGCAGCAGGACCACCGGGCCGTCCCGCCCCGCGGTCAAGTAGCTGGCCGCTTCACCGTCGACCTGGACCTCGGTCCGCGACACGCCTGTTCCATTGGCTTCGCTCATCCGACCACTGTGACCGGGGGCTGGCTTCGATGCCGAGAGTCCAAAATGACATCCTTGGGTATATTCCTGCCATGGCCCGTCATCGGGTGGCAGCCCTGCTCAACGCGCCCCAGTCGCCCTTCGAACTCGCGTGTGCCGCCGAGGTTTTCGGCACCGCCTGGGAGGACGTGCCTGCCCGCTACGACTTCCGGATCTGCGCCGAGCGTCCCGGCCCGCTGCGGACCACCGCCGGTTACACGATGCTCGTCGACTGCGGGCTCGAAGCCCTGCAGGAGGCGGACACCGTGATCATCCCCGGCTGGCAGCCGCCCGACGCACCGGTGCCGTCGGCCGTCATCGAGGCGCTGCGGGCCGCCCATCGGCGAGGGGCGAGGATCGCGGCCATCTGCACGGGGGCGTTCGTCCTCGCCCGGACCGCACTGCTCGACGGACGCCGCGCGACCACCCACTGGCGCCAAACCGACCGGCTCGCCGCCGCCTTCCCCGAGGTGACGGTAGATCGGGACGTGCTCTACGTGGACCACGGCGACGTGGCGACCAGCGCCGGAACCGGGGCGGGCATCGACCTGTTGCTGCACCTCGTCCGCGCGGACCACGGCGCGGCACACGCCGCCCGGATCGCCCGGAACATGGTGCTGCCGCCGCACCGGGACGGCAGCCAGCTCCAGTACGCCGCGCAGCCCGTCCCGCCGAGAGCCGACGAGTCGTTGGCCCCGCTGCTGCAGTGGGCCACCACTCAGCTCGACACCGAACTGACCGTGGCCCGGCTCGCCGGGCGGGCCGGGCTGTCGAACCGGACGCTCGCCAGGCGGTTCACCGAGCAACTCGGCACCAGCCCGGGACAGTGGCTGCTCGGCCAGCGCCTCGACGCGGCACGGGTGCTGCTGGAACAGACCGCCCTTCCGGTGGAGACCATCGCCAACCGGGTCGGGCTCGCCTCGGCGGTCAACCTGCGCCGACACTTCCGGGCACGGCTCGGAACCACGCCGGGCGCTTACCGGCGGATCTTCGGCGAAACCCGGTAGGCGAAGAACGACCCAGGCCATGCTCATCGCCCAGCTCGATCCGGCCGCCGCGAAGGAAGCCGCAGTCCGCGTCGAGGCGGCTCAGCTTCTCGAAGTCCGGCGGCTGGCCTATCCGGCTGCCGAGCGCGCCCGAGGTGTGGCGGGCCGCCGACGAGACGTTCCAGACGGCGCTTGGTCCGCGCGGGATCATGAGTCCTGGCAAGGCACCGGGCTTCTGACCGTCCACTGTAGACCGTGAAGCGCGGGACAGGCGAACCTCAGAGAGGCAGCTGGCTGAGCGCGTGCACCAGCTCCTTGCCGGTTTCGACGGCGCCCTCGTGTGCTCCGGTGAGCAGCCCCATCGCGAGCTGGGCCAGCAGGCCCTTCAACGCGGTGAGGCCCTTGCGGACGATGCCTCGGTCCGGCTCCGGCTTGACCACCTCGGCGAGGACGGCGTCGGCGGTTTCGCGGGCGTCGCGGGCGTCCGCTTCGGGCAGCCCGAGGCTGCCGAGTTGCCGCTTGACCTCGGCGACGACCTCGGCGACGGCTTCGAACCCGGGTGCGACTTGCTCGGTGTGCGCGAGGTTCTGCGTGACGTTCCGGTTGTTCCACGCCAGCTGCGAATTGTGCACGCCGCCGTGGATCACCGGGCCGTGGTGATGGTGTTCTTCGGTGGGCACGGGTTTCCTCCCGGTCAGGTGCGGTGGTCGGGTGTCGCTTGCTGGACGACGGTGTTGCCCCAGGTGAGCACGGACTGGACGACGTCCCCGTGGATGACCGGGCCGTGGTAATTGTGCACGATCTGCGGTGGCTCGGGCTCCGGCTCGACCTCGATCACCCGCAGCGGCGAACGGAACTCTTTCAGCACGGCGCTGCCGTTGTGGTGCACGGCGCAGCCCTCGGACCCGTTGACGTCGACGTTGCGGACGAGAGCCGTCGCGCCGTGCAAATTCAGGCCGGCGGTCGTCGTGCCGGTGAAGACGCTGTCGTCGAGAACCAGGTTGGCCTTCTCCGCGACGAAGACGCCCATGGACGGCGACCCGGAAACAGTGAGTCGCCGTGCGGTCAGCGTCGCCTTGCCCAAGACGGCCCCGCCACTGAGTTCGGTGTCGCTGGCCTGACAGTCGTGCAGGTCCAGATGGGCGCTGCTGCTCGCGCTGAACGCGATCTGGCCGCCGGACACACTGCAGTTCGCGGCGCGCATCGACGAATTCTCGTGCCCGAGCATTCCGACGAGCTCGAAATCGCGCACTCGTGCTTCGGTGACTTGAACGTCGGCGGTTCCGTTGGCTTCGACCGCGACGGGGCAGCGCGCGACGTGCAGCCGGGTCAGTTCGGAATTCCCCTGGCCCGCGAACCGCACGGCGGTGTTGTCCAACCCCTCGATGACGGTGTCGGCGGCGACCAGGCGCGCGTTCTCGACGTAGATCCCGATGTTGCCGCCGTCGAAGCGGCAGCCGCTCAGGATCGGCGTGCCCTGGGTGGCCACGAACATGCCGAACTTCCGCGCCTGCCGGACGGTGACGTGCTCGAACCGCCCGGCTCCGCGGGTGTTCACATCGATTCCGGCCACCCGGGGGCTTTCGAAGGTGCATCCGCGCACGAGCGGGTCGGCGCCGTCGGCGACCACCAGCCCGGTGTCGGTCGGGCCGACGTGCGTGCCGGCGATCGTGCCGCGGGCCCCCTGGGCGTAGCGAATGCCGGTGGTCTGGGCGGCTTCGATACGGCAGTCGGCGACGTCGAGGCTCCCGTTCTGGTCCGCGGCGACCGCGGCGTCGCCGGTGCCGGTGAACCGGCAGCCGGTCACGGCGACGCGGGAACCGCGGGAGAGCAGGCCGTGAACCCGGCACCGGTCGAATCGGCTGTCGCGCACGGTGACGTCGGCGCCAGCGGTGGCCCACAGCCCGGTGTTGGCGGAGTCGGTGAACACGCATCGTTCGAGCTGAGCGTGCGAACCGGTGAAGAGCGCGCGGCCGTACTGCAGTTCGGTGTCCGTCACCGTGACCGAGCTGCCGGGCGGCCCGTGCAACGCGGCGGTGTCCCCGTGTGCGACGAGGGTGCACACGCTGATCGCGAGGGAGCCGGCAGCACAGCGGACCACGTCGTTGTCCCGCGCCCGGAGCACGAGGCCCTCCAGCCGGACGGTGCCCGACGCCACGACGCCCGCACCGGTCGGCGGGCAGATCTCCACCGTCCCAGGCTGCCGCGCGGCGATGCGCACGTCCCCCTGCACGAACAGGCTTTCCGGATAACGCCCCGGATCCACCTCGACAACGCACGACCCCCGCCGCCCGGCGGCACTGCGCAGGGCCGACTCGATGCTCCGGTGAGCTCCGCGCTTGCCGGGCGAAACCCGGAGTCTGACCGCCATCCCGTCCCCTCCTGTGGCTCCCGAGCATAGCGGTGAGCGTCGCGTCGCACGGGGAACAAGCGAGAGTGCGTTGACCGAAGTCGACCGTCCCCGCCTCAGGCCGAAGCAGTTCGCGATCAAGTTGTCGGGTGGGCGATTCCGGTCAGCGAACCCCGTTGAAGTTGACGCGCAAGGTGTAGACCGAACTGGACGCGGTGATGAACAGTTCGTTGCGGCGCGCTCCGCCGAAGGTCAGGTTCGAGCAGATCTCCGGCACCAGCAGTTTGCCGATCCGGGTGCCATCGGGAGCGAAACAGTGCAGGCCGTCGTGGGCGGCTGCCCAGACTCGTCCTGCGGTGTCCACCCTGAGCCCGTCGAAGCCGCCGTTGTCGGAAGTGCCGAATACCTCGCCGCCGGTGAGCTTGCCGTCGTCGGTGACGTCGAAAACCATGATGTGGCTGGGATTTTGCCGCGTGTCCGCGATGTACAGCTTGCTCTCGTCCGCGGAGAAGGCCAGTCCGTTGGGGCGTTCGAAGTCGTCCGCGACGATCCGGACCTCTCCGTCCGCCGGGTCGACTCGGTAGACGTGGCAGGCGCCGATCTCGCTTTCTGCTTGGTAGCCCTCGTAATCGCTGTCGATGCCGTAGCTCGGGTCGGTGAACCAGATGGATCCGTCGGATCGTTCGACGACGTCGTTAGGGCTGTTGAGCCGTCGGCCGCGATAGTGCTCCGCGAGTACGGTCACGCTGCCGTCCGGTTCGGTGCGCGTGACGCGGCGGTGGCCCTGCTCGCAGCTGACCAGCCGCCCCGCGCGGTCTCTGGTGTGGCCGTTGGCGTAGCCCGAGGGCTGCCGGAACACGCCGACCTGGCCGGTGGTCTCGTCCCAGCGCAAGGTCCGGTCGTTCGGGATGTCGCTGAACACGAGGTAGCGGCCGGCCGGGAAGTAGACCGGTCCCTCGGTCCAGCGGCATCCGGTGTGCAGGCGCTGCATCCACTCGTCCCCGTTGCAGCGCGCGAACCGCTCGTCCAGCACTGCGAACTCAGTCTTGACCAGGTCCACTGATTACCCCCAGGTTCTGAATGTCATCTCGTTGAGAGCTTGTCTTGCTGAACCTGTTATCGTCAAGGAGTGGATGACTTGGATCGCAAACTCCTCGCTGAGCTGCAGCGCGACGCCACCCAGGCCTATGCCGCGCTGGGGCAGGCCGTGGGATTGTCCGCGGGCGCCGCGCACGAGCGAGTGCGGAAGCTGCGCGAACAGGGCGTCATCCGGAGGACCACCGTCGACGTCGATCCGGCGGCGGTCGGCCGGGGAGTGGCGGCGTTCGTGCTGGTGGAGGCCAACGCCTGGATGGGCGACTCGCCGACGAGCGAAGCGATCGCGGCGCTCCCCGAGGTCGTCGAGGCGCACGTCATCGCGGGCCCGGCGGCTCTGCTGGTGAAGATCCGCACGTCGACTACGGAGGAACTGCAGGCCTCGCTTCGTCGCCTCTACGCGATCGACGGAGTCACGAGCACTCAGGCGATCGTCGTCCTGGAGACCTTCTTCGAGCGTCCGCTCGACACTGCTTCCGGGAGCGCCGGACAGTAGAGACCGCGCCGCCCAACGATCACAGGTGCTTGCCGAAGAACTCGGCCAGCTTTTCCGCCGCCGGGCCGACCGCCGCCGGGCGGTCGTAAAGGTCCACATGGGACGCTCCGGGGACGCGGAATATCTCCTTCGGACCAGTCGCCCGCTGGAACGCCTCGATGCTCATCCACATGGTCTCGGCGCGGTCGCCGACGATCATCAGCAGCGGTCGCGGCCCGAGCAGCGAGAGCGGTGCGAAGGCGTCGAAGAACGCGAGCCGGTCGATGCTGTCCCAGGTCAGCGACTTGGCGGACCGGGGGTGCGCGCCGCGCGGGGTGCAGTAGTACTCCCAGCCCTCGTAGGCGTGCTGGCCGGTGGCGCGGGCTTCCTGTTCGTTCGCGGGGAAGACCGGCAGGCCGCCGGGCGCGGTGCGGGAAGCGGTCAGCATCGCGTCGAACACCGCCGGGTCCTGGGTTCCGTCGGCGCCGAGGCGCAGCTGGCGGGAGACGTCGGCGGCGCTGACCGTGGCGACGGCTCGCACTCGGCGGTCGGTGGAGGCGGCGGTCAGCGAGTAGCCGCCGGACGCGCAGATGCCGAGCAAACCGATCCGGGCTGGGTCGATGTCCTCGCGGCCGGTCAGGTAGCCGACCGCGGCTTTGAAGTCCTCGACTCGCTGAGCAGGGTCTTCGAGTCCGCGCGGCAGGCCCTCGCTTTCGCCCTGGTAAGCGGCGTCGAAGGCGAGAGCGGCGTAGCCCTGCGCGGCCATCAGCTCGGCGTACGAGCCCGCGGTCTGTTCCTTGACACCGGTGCCCGGGTGCCCGACGACCAGCGCGGGATGCGGGCCGGGGGTGTCCGGGAGATAGAGGTGGGCGGCGATGCGGAGGTTGTTGCTGCGGAAGGAGATGTCGTTTCGCATGCCTCCAGCTTCGGCGCGGTCCAGGGTCCGAACCAGGGACAGTGCTGCCTATGCATCCCAGTACCAGGCAAGCGGCCCGGCCCGCACGGCACACTGGTGGCATGGCAAGCGAACTGGGCGACTTCCTGCGCGCCCGCCGGGCGGCGCTCGATCCGCGGCAGGCGGGGTATCCGGACGACGGACGGCGGCGGCGCGTCCCCGGATTGCGGCGCGAGGAGCTGGCTCAGCTCGCACACCTCAGCATCGACTACGTCGTGCGGCTCGAACAGGGCCGCACGAACCGCGTTTCCCGGTCGGTGCTCGACGCGCTGGCCGATGCCCTGCAACTCGCGCCGGACGAACGCGCGTACCTCTTCACGGTCGCCGACGTCGCGCCGGTCTCCCCGCGCCAACCGGCCCGGCCCGAGGTCGCGCCCCGGTTGCGGCAGTTGCTGGACACGATGCGCGACGTTCCGGCCATGGTGCTGCACCGCCGGATGGACGTGCTGGCTTGGAACCGCGGAAGCGCCGCCTTGCTCACTGACTTCGAGAAATTGCCGGTGGCTGAGCGGAATTTGATCCGACTGACCTTTGTGGACGAATCGTTCCGGTCGCTGTACGCCGATTGGCCGCGGGCCGCGCGCGAGTGCGTTTCGGTGCTGCGGATGGAAGCCGGACGCACGCCGCACGATCCCGCGTTGAGCGCGCTGGTCGGCGAACTGAGCGTGCGGGACCCGGATTTCCGGCGGTGGTGGGCGGATCACCAGGTGCGCGGACCGCGTGCGCTGTCGAAGGTCTATCGCCATCCGGTCGCGGGGAAGCTCGAACTCGACGTGCAGCAGTTCACAGTGGACACTCATCCGGAGCAGCTGCTGGTCGCCTATACCGCGGAACCGGGTTCGCCGAGCGAGGAGGCGCTGCGGTTCCTGCTGCAGTGGTCTCCCGAGCAAGCTCGCTGAAACGCAGTTCTTCTGGTTCGCGGAATCGGTCGGGACACATTCCCGCCTCGCGTTCTCCCGCTACCTGTATTCGACCGAGCTGTACTCCACCCGCCTGCGCGCGGTGGGCACCGGCTTCGGCAGCGCGTGGCTCCGTGCGGTCTCGACCGCCGGGCCCTTGCTCGTCGGCGGGGTCGTGACGATCCGGCACGCGATCGAGACCAAAGGCCCCGTACTCGAGCAGTTGTCGCCGTGACTCGGGTGCGCGGAGTCTCCTTATGCCGTTTCCGATCCCGTCTACGACACCGCGTGTTTCTCGGTGGTGCGGCTCGCGGACAACACACTGGCCGGTGAAGCGTTGCTCTGGGGCGTCGATCTCCACAACTGGACAGCGCACGTAGCTATCGCTCTCCGTCCGGCTTATCGGGGCCAGGGTTTGGGCGGTGATGCGGTCCCGGTCCTGTGCCGCTACCCGCGGCGGGCTTCGTGCCGGAGGGCACCTTGCGGCGCGCCGCGTGGGTCGGCGGGGAATTCGCCGACCAAGTCGTGCTCGGGCTGCTCGCTGAGGAGTGGCGTTCCGAACAGGGGCTCCTTCACCGCTCCCCGTAGTGGTTCGCGTGCTGTTCCCGGACCACGTTCTTCTGGATCTTCCCCGTCGAAGTGCGCGGCAGTTCGTCGGCGACGATCACCGCTTTCGGCACCTTGTATCCGTCCAGCCGGTCCTTGAGCGCGGTGCGCAGGGTTTCCGCGTCGATCCGGCAGCCGGGTTTCGGGACGACCACCGCGGTGATCGCCTCCGTCCAGCGTTCGTGCGGCAGTCCTACGACGACGACCTCCGCGACGTTCGGCTCGGCGTCGTAGACCGCGCGTTCCACCTCCAGCGACGCGACGTTCTCGCCGCCGGTCTTGATGACGTCCTTGGCCCGGTCGGTGAACCACAGCACGCCGTCGGGGCCGAACCGGCCGACGTCGCCGGAGTGGAACCAGCCGTGCCGGAACGCGGTTTCCGTCGCGTCCGGGTCGCGCAGATATCCCTCCATTGTGGACGGTCCACGGTAGACGATCTCGCCGGTTTCCCCGCGGGGCAGCAGCTCGCCCTGCTCGTCCATGATCGCGACGTGGACGCCGGTGAGCGGGGTGCCTACGGCGCCGACGTGGGTGAGCTGGTGCTCGGGCCGGAACAGGGTGGTGACCGGCGACATCTCGGTCTGCCCGAACAGCAGCGCGAATTCGCAGCCGTAGCCGTCGAGGCAGGCCTTGATCTGGGCTTCGGGCATCGGAGCCATCGCGTAGGTGGCGCGGCGCAGCGAAGACAGGTCCCGCGCGCCGAACGACGGGTGATCCAGCGCCGCCCGGTACATCATCGGCAGGCCGAACACCTGGGTGATCCCTTCGCCTTCGATCGTTTCGAGGAAGCGTTCGGGCTCGAAACCGCGATGGATGCGCACCGTCGCGCCGACGAGGATCGCGGGCGTGCAGAACGCGTTGAGCTGCGCGGTGTGGAACATCGGCATCATCGCCAGGAACCGGTCGGACGCGCTCCAGCCGTTGTCCAGGGCGGCTGACATGGACTCCAGGTAGATGCCCAGATGCGTGCCGACGACGCCCTTGGGGAACGACGTGGTGCCGGACGTGTAGAGATAGCTCAGCGGATCGCGATCGGCCACGAGGGTTTCTCCCGGGGCGGCCGGTGCGGCGGCGACCTCGTCCAGCGTGGTCCAGGAGCGGTCCGTCGGCGCCGGGGACCACTGCGCATCGGTACCGGGCGCGACGAAGACGTCGGACACCTGGGCGCATTCGGCGAGCGACTCGGCCATCGTCGCGACCAGCTGGGTTTCCACGACCAGGCCGCGGGCTCGGGAGTGGGTCAGCACGTAGCCGACTTCCTTCGGCCGCCAGCCCAGGTTGATCGGCACGCAGACGACGCCCAGCCGGGCGCAGGCGTAGTAGGCCGCGAGGAATTCCGCGCTGTTGCCGGAGGCGAGGGCGAGGACGTCGCCGCGTTCGTAGCCCTTCGCCGACAAGCCGCCGGCCAGGCGGTCGACCCAGTCGTCCAGTTCGGCGTAGGTCCAGGCGCGCGGGCCGTCGACCAGCGCCGGGCGGTCCGGGCGGGCGGCGGCGCTCCGGCGGAGGGAATCCGCGACGTTGACGCGCTGGATCAGGTTGGCGGCGAGCTCCATTGCTCCTCCACGGATCGCGGGAATCCCGACCGGGGCGGTCCTCCGGGATCTTCAGGTGAGTTCCCATTCACTAATGCGGCACTGTAACGCGTGCCCGGGCCGGATGCCAGCGCGGCGATCACGGCGCGGGGCTCGTCTTGACAGGCACGAGCGGGATGCCCATAGTGAATAGCAATTCACTAGCGAGGAGGGGTCATGACCGGCAGAACCGTCTCGATCGGCAACGGCCAGGGCTTCTGGGGCGATTCGGTGCGCGGGCCGCTGCAGCTGGTGCGCGGCGGCGGCATCGGCTATCTGACGATGGACTTCCTGGCCGAGGTCACGATGAGCATCATGCAGAAGCTGCGGGCGCGGAACCCCGAGGCCGGGTACGCGACGGACTTCGTCGCGCAGCTCGAGCGGATCCTTCCGGACTGCGCGGAGCACGGCATCAAGGTCGTCGCGAACGCGGGCGGGGTGAACCCGGCGGCGTGCGCGGCCGCGGTCGAGGAGGTCGCGCGGCGGCTCGGCGTCCCGGTCCGGGTCGCGACGGTCGGCGGTGACGACATCCTCGCCAGGCTGCCCGCGCTGATCGAAGACGGGCATGCGCTGGCGAACCTCACGACCGGCACTCCGCTGGCCGGCGAGCTGGCGCGCGTGCAGAGCGCGAACGTCTACCTGGGCGCGTTCCCGATCGCCGAGGCGCTGGCCGACGGCGCGGACATCGTCGTCACCGGGCGCGTGACCGACCCGTCGCTCGTGCTCGCCCCGCTCATCCACGAGTTCGGCTGGACCGCGAGCGACTACGACCGGCTCGCGGCCGGCACCGTCGCCGGGCACCTGCTCGAATGCGGCACGCAGAGCACCGGCGGCAACTACGACCGCTGGGAATCCGTGCCCGACCTGGCCGGCATCGGCTATCCGATCGCGGAGGTCGGTGAATCCGGCGAGTTCGTGCTGACCAAGAAACCGGGCACCGGGGGACTGGTCGACGTCGGCACCGTCACCGCGCAGCTGCTGTACGAACTCGGCGACCCCGCCCGGTATCTCACGCCGGACGTCGTCGCGGACTTCACCTCGATCCAGCTGACCCAGGACGGCCCGGACCGCGTCCGCGTGCATGGCGTGCGCGGCAGCGCGCCCACCGACACCTACAAGGTTTCCGTCAGCACGCTCGACGGCTGGCGCACCACCGCGCAGCTGACCGTCGGCGGCCCGGACGCGGCGGCGAAAGCGCGCTGCACCGCTGATCTTCTGCTGGCGCGGCTCGCCGAGGACGGCGTGCGGTTTCCCGCAGGAGACTGCCGGGTGGAGGTCGTCGGCACCAACGTGCTGTACGAGGGAATGCTGCCGGAGCCGGCCGCGCCGCCGTCGGAAGTCGTGCTGCGGGTGTCGATCCGGTCGCAGGACAAGGCGGCGGTCGACCGGCTCGGCGCGGAACTGGCTTCGTTGCTGACGTCCGGCCCGCCCGGGCTGACCGGTTTCGCCGGCGGGCGGCCCAAAGCCAGCGCGATCGTCGGGTTCTGGCCCGCGTTGCTCGAGAAATCCGCGGTGCGTCCGGCAGTGCGAGTCAGCGAGGTGGCGGCATGACCAGGACGACGCAGTTGCGCGAGTTCGCTTCGGCGCGCTCCGGTGACAAAGGCGCAGACGCGAACATCGGCGTCTGGACCGAAACCGACGCGGCGTACGAGTTCCTCCGGGAGAACCTGACCGCTGAACGCGTCGCCGCGCATTTCCGCGCGCTGTGCCGCGGCGAGGTCGTACGCTACGAACTGCCGAACCTGCGGGCACTGAACTTCATCCTCCACGACGCGCTCGACGGCGGCGGAGCGGCTTCGCTGCGCACGGACGCGCAAGGCAAAACCCTTTCGCTCGGCCTGCTGCAAATGGAATTCGACGTTCCCGCGGACCTCGCGCGATGACTGTCCGAATCGGACTCGCCGACGCGAGCGACGAGCGGGTGATCGAAGCGGCGGCCCGGCTGGTGGAGCAGGGCGGCATCACGCCGGTGCTGATCGGCGCCGCGCCCGGCACCGCGCCCGCGGGGACCGAGGAGCTGACCCCGCCGCCTGGCGAGTCCACAGTGGACTACCTGGCCCGGGTGCTGGAACCGGCCGGGCTCGCCGCGGGCGTCAGCGGCAGCCTCACCACCAGCGCGGCGGTGCTGCGGGCGGGCATCCGACAGCTGCGGACCGCGGACCTCGTATGCGGCTGCTTCGCGATCCGCCACCACGGCACGTGGGCCACCTACGCCGATTGCGTGGTCGTGCCCGACCCGGACGCGGCGCAGTTGGCGCGGATCGCCGCCGCGGCGGCCGATCACCACCGGGAGCTGTTCGGGACCGAGCCGCGGGTGGCGCTGCTTTCGTTCTCCACCGGCGGCAGCGCGGTCCACCCGCGCGCGGACAAGGTCCGGGAGGCGACCCGGCTGCTGCGCGCGGCGCGCCCGGACCTGGTCGCCGACGGGGAAATCCAGTTCGACGTCGCGGTGGACGCGGGCGTGGCGGCGCGCAAGGCGCCCGGCTCGGTGCTGGCGGGCGGGGCCAACGTGCTGGTCTTCCCGTCGCTGGAAGCGGGAAACATCGCGTACAAGGTCGCCGAACGGGTCGGTGGCGCCCGGGCGCTCGGGTCGTTCGTCCTCGGCCTGCGCCGGCCGTGGGCGGACCTGTCGCGCGGCTGCAGTGCCGGCGACATCGCCGAAACCGCCGCGCTCCTCGCCGGAGCGGCGGCGCGGACCCGGTGCGGGAAAGGAATCCAGGCCGGATGAAGACACTCACGAGTACGTTCGACTTCTCCTCGGCGACCGCGGCCGCCAACCGCGAGGGCAACCTCGAGCGGCTGGCCGAACTACGCCGCCAGCTCGGCCGCGCGGTCGACGGCGGGGGCGAGAAATACGTGGCACGGCACCGGAAACGCGGCCGGCTCCTGGTGCGGGAACGGATCGAGCTGCTGCTCGACCGGGACGCGCCGTTCCTGGAACTGGGCGGCGTCGCGGCCTGGGGCACCGAATACCCGGTCGGCGCGAGCGTCGTCACGGGCATCGGCGTGGTCAGCGGGGTCGAATGCATGATCGTCGGGCACGATCCGACCGTGCGCGGCGGCGCGTCGAACCCCTACACCTGGAAAAAAGTGCTGCGGGCCATGCAGATCGCCCGCGAGAACCGGCTCCCGGTGATCAACCTGGTCGAGTCCGGCGGCGGCGACCTGGAGCGCCAGGCCGAGCTGTTCGTCCCGGCCGGGCGGCTGTTCCACGAGCTGACCGCGCTGTCGGCGGCCGGGATCCCGACCATCGCGCTGGTCTTCGGCAACTCGACCGCGGGCGGCGCGTACGTGCCGGGCATGTGCGACTACGCGGTGATGGTGCAGAACCAGGCGAAGGTGTTCCTCGGCGGCCCGCCGCTGGTGAAGATGGCCACCGGCGAGGACGCCGACGACGAAAGCCTCGGCGGCGCGGACATGCACGCCCGCACGTCCGGGCTGGCCGACTACCTCGCCCGCGACGAGCACGAATGCCTGTCGCTCGGCCGGGAGATCGTGGAGCACCTGAACTGGCGCAAGCTCGGCCCCGGCCCGACCGAACCGGCCGACGAACCGCTGTACCCGGCCGAAGACCTGCTGTCGATCGCGTCGGTCGACCTGAAGGTCCCGTTCGACCCGCGCGAGGTGGTCGCGCGGATCGTGGACGGCTCCCGGTTCGAGGAGTACAAACCGCTCTACGGCACGGCTCTGGTCACCGGCTGGGCCTCGATCCACGGCTTCCCGGTCGGCGTCCTGGCGAACGCGCGCGGCGTGCTGTTCAACGAGGAGGCCAAGAAGGGCAGCGAGTTCATCCTGCTGTGCAACCAGACCGACACCCCGCTGGTCTTCCTGCAGAACACCACCGGGTTCATGGTCGGCACGCAGTACGAGCAGAACGGCATGATCAAGGACGGCTCGAAGATGATCAACGCCGTCACCAACAGCCGGGTGCCGCACTTGACGGTCAACCTGGCCGCGTCCTACGGCGCGGGCAACTACGGCATGTCCGGCCGCTCCTACGATCCGCGGCTGCTGTTCACCTGGCCGAACTCGAAGACCGCGATCATGGGCCCGGAGCAGCTGGCCGGGGTGATGTCGATCGTCGCCCGGCAAGCCGCCGCGGCGGCCGGGCGGCCGTTCGACGAGGAGGCCGACGCGCGCCGCCGCGCCGAACTGGCGGAGCGGATCGAGGCCGAATCGCTCGCGCTGTACATGAGCGGCCAGTGCTACGACGACGGCGTGATCGACCCCCGCGACACGCGGGACACGCTCGGTATCGCCCTGTCGATGTGCCACAACAACGAGATCGAGGGGACCCGCGGGTTCGGGGTCTTCCGGATGTAGGCGAGGGACACATGATCACCAAGGTGCTGGTCGCCAACCGCGGCGAGATCGCCCGCCGGGTCTTCCGGACGTGCCGCGAACTCGGCATCGCCACGGTCGCAGTCTATGCCGATCCGGACGCCGACGCGCCGTTCGTGCACGAGGCCGACGAAGCGGTCCCGCTCGGCGGCGCGACGCCCGTCGAGTCGTACCTGCGCGCCGACCGGGTGCTCGCCGCGGCGGAACGCGTCGGCGCGGACGCGATCCACCCCGGCTACGGTTTCCTTTCGGAGAACGCGGGATTCGCGCGGGCGTGCGAGGCCGCGGGCGTCACGTTCGTCGGTCCGCCCGCCGAAGCGATCGCCGCGATGGGCAGCAAGCTGACCGCGCGGGAGATGATGGAACGCGCCGGCGTGCCGGTGCTGCCGGGCCGCGACCTGACCGGCGTCGCCGACGACAAGGTGCTCGGCATCGCCGCCGACATCGGCTGGCCG
Organism: Amycolatopsis sp. CFH S0740; assembly: GCF_004522315.1. Lineage (NCBI taxonomy): Bacteria > Bacillati > Actinomycetota > Actinomycetes > Pseudonocardiales > Pseudonocardiaceae > Amycolatopsis > Amycolatopsis sp. CFH S0740. Next base: position 29,633 of record NZ_SDLS01000019.1, read on the forward strand.
GTGCTGGTCAAGGCGTCGTTCGGCGGCGGCGGGCGCGGCATGCGGGTGGTGCGCGAACCGGGCGAGCTGCTCGAAGCGATCGCGTCGGCCCGCCGCGAGGCCGGAGCGGCGTTCGGCGACGACACGGTGTTCCTCGAGCACTACGTGGACAATCCGCGGCACATCGAGATCCAGATCTTCGGCGACCGGAACGGCACCGTGGTGCACCTGAACGAACGGGAGTGCTCGATCCAGCGGCGGCACCAGAAGATCGTCGAGGAAGCCCCGTCGCCGGTGGTGGACGAGCAGCTGCGGGCCCGGATGGGCGCGGCCGCGGTGGACGCCGGGCGCGCGCTCGGCTACGTCGGGGCGGGCACGGTGGAGTTCATCGTCGCGCCGGACGGCGGGTTCTTCTTCCTGGAGGTCAACACGCGGCTGCAGGTGGAGCACCCGGTCACCGAGCTGGTCACCGGCCTCGACCTGGTGCGCCTCCAGCTGGAGGTCTCCGCCGGGGCCCCGCTGCCGCCGGAGGCGCACGAGCCGCGGATCCGCGGGCACGCGATCGAAGCCCGGCTCTACGCCGAGGACCCGGCGCGCGATTTCCTGCCCGCGGCCGGTCTGCTGGAGCGCTTCGAGATCCCGGAAGCCGAGGGGCTGCGGGTCGACGGCGGCGTCGAGTCGGGTTCGGTGGTGTCCACCAACTACGACCCGATGCTGGCGAAGGTCGTCGGTTACGGGCGGACGCGGGAAGAAGCGACCGCGCGGCTCGTCCGGGCGCTCCGGCGGGCCCGGGTGCACGGCGTCACCACCAACCGGGCGCTGCTGGTCGGCATCCTCGAACACCCGGAGTTCGCCGCCGCGCGGATCGACACGCATTTCCTCGACCGGCGCCGGCCGTCGACGCTGATCGAGGTCGACGACGCCGAGGTGGTGCGCGCCGCGGCGCTCGCGACCGCGCTGGCCGAGCAAGCGCACGAACGGGCGTCGGCACGGGTGCTGCCGCACGTGACGTCGGGGTTCCGGTCCTCGCCCGCGCAGCTGCAGACGCGGTCGTACCGGCATCTGGACCGCGAACTGGCCGTCGGCTACCGGCTCGGCCGCGACGTCCGGTTCGAAGTGGACGGCGAGCCGCACGAGGTCGTCGTGCACGCCTGCACGCCGCAGCACGCGGATCTCGTCGTGGACGGCGTGCGCCGGGCGTTCTCGATCGACCGGGCCGGCGCGACCGTCTACGCGGGCTGGCCGGGCGGGACGGTCGAACTGGCGGTGCTGCCGCGGTTCCCGGACGCCGCCGACCACCTGCTGGAGGGATCGCTGGTCGCGCCGATGCCGGGCACGGTGATCCGGGTGGCGGTCGCGCCCGGCGAGCAGGTGCGGGCCGGGCAGCAGCTGATCGTGCTGGAGGCGATGAAGATGGAGCACGCCGTCACCGCGCCCGCCGACGCCGTCGTGGGCAGCGTCCCGGTCGCTGAAGGGTCCACTGTGGACACCGGAACGGTGCTGATCGTGCTCGAGGAAACCGGTGCGGGAGGCGAGAATGGCTGACGAGGTCCGATACGCGGTGGAAGACGGTGCCGCGTGGATCACCATCAACCGGCCGGAGGCACGCAACGCGCTCAACGCGGCGGTTCGGCGCGGCCTGAAAGCGCGCTTCGAGGAGGCGGACGCTGATCCGGCGGTCTCGGTGATCGTGCTGACCGGGGCCGGGGACCGGGCATTCTGCGCGGGCGGCGATTTGAAGGAGATGGCGAGTACGCAGCTCACTGTGCCGCCGCCGGACTTCGTGCCCCAACCCGGCCGCACGCTGAAGCTCGCCAAACCGGTCGTCGCCGCGGTGAACGGCGGCGCGTACGGCGGCGGCTTCCTGCTCGCACAGTCCGCGGACCTGGTCATCGCGGCGGAAGAGGCGAAGTTCGCGGTGTCGGAAGCGAAAGTCGGCCGCGGCTCACCGTGGGCCGCGCCGCTGCCCTGGCTGATCCCGCCGCGCGTCGCGATGGAGATCCTGATGACCGGCGAGCCGATCAGCGCCCGGCGCGCTTACGAGATCGGGTTGGTGAACCGCGTGGTGCCGGGCGCGGAACTGCTTGACGCGACACGGGAGGTGGTTGCCCGCATCGCCGCCAACGCACCGCTTTCGGTCCGGGCGGCGAAGGAAATGGTGTACGCGGTCGCCGAGCACGGCCGGTCGGATGCCTTCGAGGTGGCCGAGCGGATCTGGGAACCGGTCTATCTGAGCGAGGACGCGCAGGAGGGTCCGCGCGCGTTCGCCGAGAAGCGGGCGCCGCGGTGGCGGGCGCGATGATCGACGGATTGCTGACAGACTTGACGGCGGAGCACGACGCGCTCGCCGCGTTGCTGGCCGGACGTCCGGACCACGACTGGTCCGCGCCGACGCCCGCGCCTGGCTGGACGGTTCGCGACCAGATCGCGCACCTGGCGCATTTCGACGGAGTCACCGCGCTGTGCGTCGGCGAGCCGGAGAAATTCGTCGCGCTGCGGGATTCCCTAGAAGATCTTCAGTCCTATGTGGACGACATCGGAGCGGTGCACGCGGATCGCCCCGGTGCGCAGATGCTGGCTTGGTGGAACGACGAACACCGCCGTTTGCGCGCGGCGGCCGAGGCGGCGGATCCCGCGGTCCGGGTGCCGTGGTTCGGGCCGTCGATGAGCTTGGCGTCGAAGCTGACGGCGCGGATCATGGAGACCTGGGCGCACGGGCAGGACGTCGCGGACACTTTCGGCGTGCGCCGCGAGGCGACCGCACGGCTGCGGCACGTGGCGCGGATCGGAGTGCTGGCCTTCCCGAACAGCTACCGGGCGCGGGGCCGGCCAGTGCCCGACGCCGAGCTGCACGTGGCCCTGACCGCCCCGGACGGCAGCCACTGGACCTGGGGCGACCCGGCCTCCCCGAACGCGGTGACCGGACCGGCCGAGGACTTCTGCCTGGTCGTGACCCAGCGGCGGCATGTGGCGGACACGGCGCTGCGCACGCGCGGTGATATCGCGGGGGAGTGGATGCGGGTGGCCCAGGCGTTCGCGGGCCCGCCTGGGGTTGGGCGGCGGGCGGGGCAGTTCCGCGGCTGATTCCCCATGCCAGGAGCTTAATGCGGCGTTGCAGGTGCGTTCGAGCCGTGTCCGCCCAGGTCGAAGGTGTCGCCTGGCCTGAGACGCAAGACACGGGCAAATGAGAATGAATCGGGCATTTCGGCGGCGCTGGCGTCTCTTGTGGACGGTGAGCGGGACTGAGGCCACGCCGCTGAAGTTCCTGGCATTGCGGCTGAGGCGGGTTCAGTCTGGGGTGCGCTGCGGGCTTGCGGCCGAGCGTTCGGCTGGTTCGCCGGGGAAGGTCGGTGGCCGGGCAGTTCCATGGTTGAGGTGGGTTCGGGCCGGGTGGGGACCGGGTGCTCGCCGGCTCGCCGGGCAGGCTTGGAGGCCTGGGCAGTTCCATGGTTGAGGTGGGTTCGGGCCGGGTTGCGGCCGAGCCTTCGCTTCGGGTTCGCCGAGCCAGCGCCCGAGCGGCGCTTCGGGGTCGAGCCTTCGCAGCGGTGGAGGACACGCCGGGTTTCCCCACCCGCGCGGGTGCACCGGTCCGCTGTCGCCGGTGAACCGGTGATTCGAGAAGCCAGCGGTCGGTGCGCCCGTCCTCCCGCCGCAATCCCGCCAATCCTGAGTGACCCGCCGTTCACCCCACTGGGTCCGCTTCGGCATGCCCGCCGCGCGGCCGATATCGTGGCGGGAGCGACAGGCTGGAGGTGGTGGGTGTGGCACGTTCGGCCACCCGGACGCGGGATCCCGACCGGAGAGCGAAGATTCTCGTCGCGGCGGGCGATCTGATCAGCCGCAACGGCTACCACGCGGTGTCGATGGCCGAGATCGGCCGCGACGCCGGCATTGTCGGTTCCGGGATCTACCGGCACTTCGACAGCAAGGCAGCGATCCTCGTCGCGCTCTTCGACGACATCATCGACCGCCTCATCGCCGACCAGGAGGTCGCGCTCGCCGAGCATGCCGGGCCGCGTGAGACGTTGCGGCGGCTTGTGCGCGGGCAGGCCGAGTTCGTGGTGCGCCAGCGGGCGCTTGCGCGGGTCTACCACAACGAGATCGGCAGCCTGCCCGCCGAGGACCAGGTCCGGCTGCGCCGCAAGCAGCGGTTGTACCTGGAGGAGTGGGTGCACCTCACCCGCGAGGCGCATCCGGACCTCGACGACGCGGTGGCGCGCACGCTCGTCCACGCCGCGGTCGGCGCCGTCCAGTCGAACCTGTTCCACAACGTCGGCCTCGAAGCCGACCGGCTGCTCGACTGCCTCGCCCGCGCCGCCGAGCTCGTGCTGGAGATCGCCGCGGACCAGTGACCCCCGGCCGCGGAGCCCCTTGCTTAGTGAATGATGATTCTCTAAGGTGAGGGGCATCCGAGCACGCGGCGTGCTCACCGCGGAGTTCCAAAGGGGGAGCTTCATGGCCTTCGATGTCACCAGCCTCTACAACCGCCGCGCGGACGACCGCTGGAACCGCATCTGCGTGTCCGATCTGGTCGAACGCCTCACCTGGAGCGTCCCGGACGCGACCGCGATCGCGGGCTGGCCCGGCGCGTTCGGCGATCCCCGCTTCGCCCGGCTGACCTTCGCCGAGCTCGACGCGCTCACCAGCCAAATCGCGAACGCCCTGCTCGCCCGGGGGCTGCACCGGGGCGACCGGGTGGCGATGGTGTGCGAGAATTCCGTCGAGGGCTACGCCTTCAAGCTCGGCGTCGCGAAGGCGGGCATGGTCGCGGCGCCGATCAACCCGGCCATGGCGCCGGACGTGGTGCGCTACCTGATCGACCGGGTCCAGCCGCGAATGTGCGTCGTGGACGCCGACATCTGGGCCGCCGCGCCGGAGCAGTGGCGCGGCGCCGGGGTTTCGCCGGACGTGGCGGTGGAAATCGGCGGACCCGCTCCGGAAGGCAGCGAGTCGTTCTCGCACTTCGTCTCCGGCGTCTCCGAAACCGCGCCGGACACCACGATCCACGGCGACGACATCTACGAAATCCTTTTCACCTCCGGCACGACGGCGATGCCGAAGGGCGTGATGTGCTCGCACGCGGCGTCCACACTCGCCGCGCACGGCTTCGCGCTCACCCTCACCCGCGGGGTCCCGTTCGAGGGCGCGGTGAAGGTCGCCAGCTTCCTGCCGATGATGTATCACGTCGGCCATCAGATATTTCTCCTCGCGGCGTTCGCGGCAGGCGGCTCGGCCGTCATCGGACGACGGCCGGACCCGGTCGCGACCGCCGACTGCATCGAGCGCGAGCGGAGCACCGCGCTGTGGGGCGGTTCCCCGGCGATGCTCGGCGCGCTGCGGCAGGAACTCGACGCGCACCCGCGCGACGTGTCGTCCCTGCGGATCGCCGTCTACGGCTGGGCCGCGCTCCCGCCCGCGGTGCTCGCCGGTCTTCGCGAGCACTGTCCACAGTTGACAGTGACGGAAATCTTCGGGCAGACGGAATCCATTGCCTGCCACCGGTTCTGGCCCGACCAGCATCCGGACCTGTACGAGCGGACCGCGCCGCAGGACAACTACGTCGGAGCGCCCAGTCCGCTGCTGGCGTCGCAGATCGTGGATCCGGAGGGCGTTTCGCTGGAGGGACAGGAAGGCGTGCCCGGCGAAGCCGTCTACCGTTCGCCGGTCACCACTGCGGGCTACTACCTCGACGAAGCGGCCACGCGCGAAGCGTTCCGCGACGGCTGGTTCCACTCCGGCGACAGTTGCTCCTACGGCGAAAGCGGCCAGCGCGTGATGGTCGACCGGTACAAGGACATCGTGAAATCCGGCGGCGAGAACGTCTCCACGATCCGAGTGGAGTCGGCACTGCATCTGCATCCCGGCGTCGCGAAGGCGGCGGTAATCGGTGTTCCGGACGAACGCTGGGGCGAGCGGGTGGCGGCGTTCGTCGTGCTGGCCGAGGACGCGGCGGTCACCGAGGAGGAGCTGATCGCGTTCGCGCGGGAACGCCTGGCTGGCTTCGAAACCCCGAAAACGGTGCGGTTCGTGGACGCGCTGCCGGAAACAGTCGGCGGAAAAGTCATGAAGTACAAGCTGCGCCGGCAATATGCGTCGGCGCCGGAAGCCTCGGGACGGCACTGATGGATTTCGACGAATCGCCCGAGCACGCTGACCTGCGGGCCGCGGTCGGCAAGATCTGCGCGGGGTTCGGCGACGGGTATTTCCGGCGCGTGCTGGACGAAGACGGGCGCACCGACGAGCTGTGGCACGCCCTCGGCGAGGCGGGCTTCGTCGGCGTGAACCTGCCTGAGGAGCACGGCGGGGGAGGCGCGGGCATCACCGAACTCGCGATCGTGGTCGAGGAGACCGCCGCGGCCGGGATGCCGTTGCTGCTTTTGCTCGTGTCTGCCGCGATTTCCGGGGAGGTGCTGAAGGAATTCGGCACGCCCAGGCAGCAGCGCCGGTGGCTGCCCGCGATGGCTTCCGGTGCGGAGAAAATGGTCTTCGCGATCACCGAACCGGACGCCGGGTCGAACAGCCACCAGCTGCGCACCACCGCGCGCCGCGACGGCGACGGGTGGGTGCTGTCGGGCACGAAGTACTACATCTCCGGAGTGGACGAGGCCGCGAACCTGCTCGTGGTGGCCCGCACCGGCGCCAGCGACTCCGGACAGGGCGAAATGACGCTGTTCGTCGTGCCCACGGACGCCGACGGCCTGCACCGCAGCCGGATCCCGGTCGAAATGCGCGCGCCGGAGAAGCAGTACACGCTCAGTTTCGACGACGTCCGGGTGGACGACGACCGCCGGATCGGCGAGGTCGGCGACGGACTGCGCATCGTTTTCCGCGGCCTCAACCCGGAACGCATCGGCGGCGCCGCGATCGAAACCGGCATCGCACGGTACGCACTGGCGAAAGCCGCGCGCTACGCGAACGAGCGCTCGGTCTGGGGCACGCCGATCGGCGCGCACCAGGGAGTGGCCCATCCGCTCGCAGAGGCGGCGGTAGACGTCGAACTCGCACGCTTGATGACCGCGAAAGCCGCGTGGCTGCACGACGCGGGCCGCCCGGCGGGCGAGGCGGCGAACATGGCGAAGTACAGCGCCGCCGATGCCGCCCTGAAAGCCCTCGACGCAGCCATCCAAACCCACGGCGGCAACGGAATGGCGACCGAATACGGTCTCGCGCACCTGTGGGGAATGGCGCGCCTGCTCAAGATCGCGCCGGTCAGCCGGGAGATGATCCTGAACTACGTCGCGAGCCACACACTCGGCTTGCCGCGGTCGTATTGACCCGCTGAAACGGCCCCGGAAGCGGAAGTCATCGCTGAATGACAGCTTCATCGTGACTCCACGCTCGCTTGCGCTGCTCATTCGGTCCTGGCTGAGGCGGTTCAGCGCGTGCATGTGCTCTACTGCGTGCACACCCGTCGAGAGGATCTCGTGCTGTGAAAGCCGAGCGGATGAACGCAGACGACCAGGCCGCGCCCGCTGTCGACCCGGTGTATGACCTGGACTTTCCCGGTCCGCACAAGCAGTGGGTCGCGGCGATCGAAAACTCGCCTGTGACGCCGGTCTGGTTCGGACACCGGACCGATGCCGGAGACCGGGCTGCGCTGGTGGGCACCTTGCCGCGCGGAGCGTTCGCGGCGGGTACGGGGCCGTTGGAATGGGGTGCGCCCGGCATGACGCTCGGGCAGCTGCTGAACGTCATCGAACCGACCCCGCCCGGTGCGGATCGCGCCGCTCTTCGCAAGGCTGTTCAGGCGCATCTGGCCGAGCGTGTCGCTGACCTGTCCAGCTGGCCGCGTTCGATGTGGACGGTGGACGGCGTCCGCGTGCAGGCAGCGGTGCTGCACTTCGCGGGCGCTTGGCTGGCGCTCGCTGACGAATTAGACGTTGTCTACTTGGCGACTGTCGGGGTGGGCATGTCTCCGGACGGTCTTGAGTTTCACCAGACGCGCGGCGAGAAATACGGTGCTGATTTCTCGGTTCCGCTGACCATTGGCCAGCTCCACCGGCTGCGTGCGGAGCAGATGCCGCAGCCTTCTCAGCCCCACCCGGATCTGTTGCGCCTCAAGTAACTCGCGGGGGTCAGTGGCCGGTTTTGAGTTCGGATAGCGTCAGCGCCATCTTGCGATGGACCGCGGGCAGCCAGTCCAGCGTGCGCATCGCGGTGTTGCGCATGGCTCGCAGCGCGGGGCTGCCGAGGGTGGCGGCCCGGGTCATTTTGTCGGTGAACGCCACGATTTCCTCGGCGACTGGACGCCGCTCGGCTTCGTAGCCGTCCAGGGTGCTGTCTGGGGCGCCATCGCGTAGCACCGCGCCCAGTCGGCGGGCCAGGTCCAGTGCGTCTTGGATGCCGGTGTTCATGCCCTGGCCGCCGGCCGGGCTGTGGACGTGCGCGGCGTCGCCAGCAAGGAAGACGCGTCCTGCGCGGTAACGGTCGGCGAGGCGGTGGTGCACGCGGAACCGCGAACTCCAGCCCAGATCGGTCACCTCGATCGAACCGGTCCGCGGACCGCGGGCGTCCAGCAATGCCTGCACCTGCGAACGGTCGGGGTGCGGCGGAGCGTCGTCGACCGTCGCCACGATTCGGTGCCGGCCGCCGGGCAGGGGTGCTAGCACGGTGACTCCCTCGGGGGCGAAGTAGAGCCGGACTTCCGCGTCGGTCACGTCGCCGGTCAGGACGACGTCGGCGAGGACGAACGACTGCGGGTAGCTGTCGCCGTGGAACGTGATGCCGGCCTGCTCGCGGACGAGACTGTGCATCCCGTCGGCGCCGATGACGTATCCGGCCCGGATCTGCTCGCCGGTGGCGAGGGTGACGGTGACGCCTGCGGGGTCCTGCGCCAACGCGGTCACCTCGCTGGGCCGGGTTACCTGCCCGCCTGCCTTGTGCAGCCGCTTAAGCAGTACCTGCTCGGTAATGTCCTGCGGCACCAGCAGGGTATAGGGATGAGCGCTGGGCAGTTGGTCGAAATCGATGTGCAGCAGCACGCGATCGTGCTCGCGCACAGTGAATTTCGAGACGCGGATGCCGCGTGCCACGAGTTCCTCGGTGACGCCGATTTCCTCGAGCACCTCAAGCGTGCGGGCGTGCACGACGGCTGCCCGTGAGGTGTTCATCATTTCGGCCTGTTTGTCCACGACCATCGTTTCGACGCCCTGATCGGACAGGGAGGCCGCTGCCGCCATTCCGGCCGGACCGGCTCCGACTACCAAAACCTCGATGCGGGCGGGTTCTTGCGCATTCATCACGATTGTCCTCACCGTTGACCGGGAAACGAGCCGGATTTACCGCGACACGAGCTGGTGAACCAGATGCGGGCGCGCGAACAGTTCGGTGTTCGTGCCGTCGACGACGCCGGGCGGCGCTTCGCCGAACTCCGCGTCGAGCGCGAGCCGGGTCTGCGGCGAATGGCGCAGGATGATGGCGGCTTCGAGCGCTTCGCGAGATTCGGCTTTGGCTACGCACACGACGGTTTCCCCGTCTGCAGTGAGCCAGCAATCCGCCGACAGAAACCCCGGTGCACTGCGGAAAACCCGGGCGACGCCTTCCACGCGCCGGAAGAACTCGTCGCGGTAATGCGGACGCGGATAATGGTAAGCGATGAAACCGGCCAGCATGATGTTTTCCTTTGTTCGCAACGGGAAGCCCTGCCGCGTCAACGCCGCGAGGTCCGCGGTCGCCGGGCGTCCGGTGGCTTTCTGCAGCAGGGGCGAATAAATCAGCGGCGTGACGAGTTCGACAACCAGCATCGCGACGTAGAACCAGTGCGGCCAGCCGGAGTAGGCGACGGTCAGCAAGCGCACCAGCCCGCCGGCGAAGAACACCAGCATGAGGAGGTGGATCAGGCCGGCGTGCCGGTCCAGGTCCCGGGCGGCCCACACGCAGGCGATCCCGTAGGCGAGGAACAGCAGCATCGAGAACCGCAGATCGCCGTCGAGGGTGGCGTTCGGGGTGTTCGCGCCGATGATCGTGCTCGGCCCGATCAGGATGTGCGCCAGCGCGATCAGCGCGCAGGCGATCCCGAAAACGACGAGATACCACCGCAATACGGCCTTCATGATCGTCTCCCGGTCCCGGATGCGCGCCGTTAGTACACACGCGTCTACTAAGCCGCCGAAGCGTAACCGCGCTAGTGGACGTGCGTCAACTAAGGTGGGGCGATGCCGCCTCGCCGCCGTCTCGCTCCGGACCAGCGCCGTGCCGAACTCCTCGACGTCGGCGCGCAGCTGTTCGCCGAATTGCCCTACGAGCAGGTGCAGATGGACCGCGTCGCCGAACGCGCCGGGGTCTCCCGCGCCCTGCTGTACCGGCATTTCCCGAAGAAGAGCGTCCTGTTCGCGGCGATCTACCAGCGCGCCGCCGAGCAGTTGCAGGCCGAGATCCGGATCGAGCCAGACCTGCCGCTGACCGACCAGATCGCCGCCGGCCTCGACGCGCACATGGACTACTTCGCGGCCAACCGCCACACCGTGCTGGCCGCCAACCGCGATCTCGCCGGCGACCCCGTCGTGCAAGCCATCGTGCTGGGCGACCACCGGGCCATGCACGACGTCATGCTCGCCGCCACCGGCCTCAGCGGCGCACAGCGCGCCACCATGTCCGCGGCGCTCACGTCCTGGCTGATGTTCGTGCACACCCTGTGCCTGGAATGGCTCGAACACGACCGCCTCACCCGCGATCAGGTCCGGACCGTCAGCCTCGGCGCGCTGACGGGAATGATTGCGGCGCTGGAGGATTCATCGGGCGTTCGGTAGCTCGCGAGCCAGGTCGGGGGAGCAACCGGCGTGGTTCGTCGATCGGCGGTTGACCTCCACCATGGTCGAGGTTCAAGAATCTCGATCATGACATTGTGGATCTGCGACCGATGCGGCATCGAACAACCCGGCTCTCCGGAACCCCCGCACTGCGTGCTGGACCGCGGCGAGGTCGGCATCGAGGAACGCGGCGACCTGGGCCCGCATTCGGGGAGTTGGCGCACTCACGAACAGCTTGCCGCCGAACCGCACGTGGTGCGGGAGCGGGACCACGGCCGCGGGGTGCACAGTCTGCGACGGGAACCGGTGGTGGGGATCGGGCAGTGGTCGTTCGTCGTGCGGACCGCGCGGGGGAACGTGTTGTGGGATCCGCCGACTTCCATCGAGCCGGACACGCTCGCCGCGGTTCGGGCGCTCGGCGAGGTCGCCGCCATCGCGACCAGTCATCCGCACATGTTCGCCGCCCAGGTCAGCTGGAGTCACGCGTTCGGGCGGGTTCCGGTGCTGGTGAACGCCGCGGGCCGGGAATGGCTGGGCCGCACCGATCCTGTGCTCGAGTTCTGGACCGAGCACGCCGAGCCGGTGCCGGGGGTCGAGCTGATCCAGGTCGGCGGGCACATGCTGGGCAGTGCCGTGCTGCGCACCCAGGACGGCACGATCCTGTCCGGCGACTCGATCAGCGGCGGTCTGGCGCCGAATTGGGTGTCGTTCCAGCGCAATTTCCCGAAGCACATCCCACTGTCCGCTGCGGTGGTCCGGCGGATCGTGGATCGGCTGGACGGCTGGTCCTACGACCGGCTGTACACGCTCGGCGGCGACACGATCGACGCGGACGCCAAGGCGGTCGTGCATGGTTCCGCCGACGCGCATATCCGTTGGGTCAGCGGGGAATTCGACCATCTGACCTGACCGGATTCCGCGGGCGGGGATCAGCCGGTGAACTCGGCCAGCACCGAGCGTTCTATCTCCGACACCGGCAGGTCCCGTCCGGCGGGCCGCAGGTACCGGGCGGCGAATTCCTCCGGTCCGGCTTGTTCTCGTTCGTGCCAGCCGTATTCGGCGAGGAAGGCTTCGACGCGGTCGGGAGTCAGACCGAAGCGCCAGAGCGGCCGCTTGCGAACGAACTCGGTGTAGGCGGCTTCAGCGCCGTAAAGGCGGGTGCCGTCGAGGAAGTCCTTGCGGACAAAGGTGAACACCAGGCGGCTGCCCGCGGCCGCGGTGGCCAGGAAGTCGAACGTGCGGCGGACGCCGTCCTCGGTGAGGTATTGGGTGACTGCCTCCCAGATGAAGAAAGTCCGACCGGGGAGGTAGCCGTGCCGGGCGAGGGCGTCGGCGAGGTTTTCGGTGTTGAAGTCGACCGGCACCTGCGTCAGGTTGGCGGGGACGCGGCCGAGCGCCTTGGTGAGCGCGGCGCGTTTGCGGTCGATGTTGGCGGGCAGATCGACCTCGTAGACCGGGATCTTCGCGAGCGAGGGCAGGCGGCAGGCGCGCGTGTCGAAGCCCGCGCCGAGGATGACCACCGCCTCGAGCCCGCCCTCGTCGAGAGCCGCGCGGAGGGCATCGTCGACATAGCGTTTGCGGCACAGCATGCTCGCCCACAGGCCGGGGATCTTCTTCTCGGTCGCGGCGATCAGCGCTCGCCGGATCGGCCGGTATTTCGTCAGCGCGGCCGCGAGCCTCCCGCTGGCGGGCAGGAGGCGGCGGGCCCACGGGTCGTCGATCAGCGGCCGGGCCTCGTGCTGGTCGGCGGCGACGATGACCATCGGCCCGAACGCGGTCCGGTCGGCTCCGGTTGCCATGAGGCGCTCCTCGGTCAGGTCAATGATCGACGCTGGGCTGCTGGTGGAACAGCGCGGAGGTTAACGCCTCGGTGGCGGCGCGCGCAGCTGATGCCGTGTCGCCGTCGAAGGTGTCGAGCAGGGTTTGCCAGCCGGCGTGACTGGTCAGGGTGTAGGCCAGCGCGAGAGCGGCCGACGCGGACACCGCGAGCCTGCCGTCCCGGTGGGCGCGTTCGACGATGCTGTTCAGGAGGGTGCGCCGCCACCGGCGGATCGCGCGGATCTGCTCGTCCAGCTCCGGTGCGTCCTGCTGGGCGAGCAGGACGGTGAGGCGCGGGCCCATCTGCTCGTACCGGGAGTAGTACGCCTCGATGATGTGCTGCAGCTGATGTTCGGGCGCGGCGTCGGGCAAGCCGAGATCCTCCACGGCCGCACGGGTTTGCGCGGTGTGGTGGTCGAACGCCGCGGTCAGCAGTTCGTCGCGGCTGGAGAAGTGGTTGTAGAGGGTGCGCAGCGCCACGTCGGCCCGCTCGGCGATCTCCTGCATGGTGACCTGCTGCCCGCCCGAGGCGACCAGGGCGTCCAGGGTCGCGTCGAAGATGCGGGTCCGCGCTTCTTCGCTGGCGCGGCGCCGGGTCTGCATTGAATAACGGCGAGGCATGCGTCCAGTCTACTCATTTACATGCACGCATGCGTGCAATAAAATCCTCCGTTGCGGTACCCGCCGCGACGGCGGCCGGGCCGCACGTCCGGCGCCCGCCGGGCGGACCTCGAACCTTCTCGGTGAGGCAGTCATGACCATCGATGCGGCAACCGCCCTGGATCCCACTGTCACCAACCCGGAGCACTACCACGTGGTGTTCGAGAACGAGCGCGTCCGCGTGCTCGAATACACCGACAAGCCCGGCGACCGCACCACCCGCCACGCCCATCCCGACAGCGTGCTGGTGGTGCTCAGTTCGTTCCGCCGCCGGATGTACGCCGCCGACGACAGCACGCACGACCTGGAGCTGACCGCGGGCAAGGTCGGCTGGCTGGCCGCTCAGCAGCACGCCGGGCACAACATCGGCGACACCGACAGTCACGCCCTGTTCATCGAACTCAAAGAAGGGGTCCGGACCGAGACCGGGGTGCTCGGGCCGATCGGTCCCGCGGTGGAGTGAGGTCTGCCGGGGTGCACGCTGGACGAGGCTTTCGCATCCGGCTTAACGAAGTGTCAGAAAGGTACCTTAGCGATTGCTCCTCGCGATCAAAGCAGAATTGTCGGTGCGGTCGGGGTCGGATCCAGCGGGATAGGATCTGACGACAAAACTGAGGCACGCGATGAATCCGCTGTCGCCGGTCGAGTGGAGTGTCAAACATCGCACGTGATGGGCGGACTTCTCTTTGATGTCTGCGAACCGCAGTGTTTCCGCGGTCTGCGCACGGTCTGCGTAGTCTATGGTCAGGGACTGATAGAGGGATTTGAGTTTCATCCCGACCACCCCGAAGAAGGCGGCTTCGATCAGGTCGCCGGCTTCGGTGTCGACGGTGCGCAACCGAAGTTCCGAATGGCTGACGGCATAGCGCCACGGGCGAAAAACCCGGCCGAACGTGAGGGGAAGCGCCCCGCTCGGTCCACTGTCTTGGTCAGGGGCTGAAAGGGTGGGCAACGGCGACTCCATCTCACGTTCGGCCGCGAAGCTGGGTTGTTGCGGATACAGGTCGGTTCCGGCAGTTCAGGTCAGCGTCGGCTCGGGCTCGCACTCGGGTCGGCGGGCGGTATCGCGTCGAGGGGGACGAGGCGGGTTCCTGTCCAGTGGTAGCGGACTGTCGCCGCGTCGGCGGTGGGACAGCACTGCGGGTCTTCGGCGTTGTACATCTCGTACGAGAGGGCGATGGTGGTGTCAGTAGACCACGCTTCCTGGATGCCGGCGCTGTCCACCGAGGTGTCGGTGCCGAGGTACTTGCCGTCGTGGAAGAAGAAGGCCCGGTTCGCGTAGCCGTCAGCCGACTCGGCGATGGTGGCGAGGACGACCTGCAGGCCGTCGGCCGATTCCCAGGAGGTGGCTGGATAGGGGCGGTAGCCCTTCGCCTGGACGACTGCTTCGGCGTCGGCGAGGGTGTCGCGCGGGGCGGCCGGGGGCGCTGAATCCTTGGTCACGGTGGAGGTCGGGGCGTTGCTTGGCTGCGGGTCGCTGGTGGACGGCACCGGGAGAACGGGTTCCGGCGACGAGGGGGCGGCCAGCGTCGGGTCCGTCGTGCTGCGGGTCGTTCTGTCGATGCCGGTGGCGGCGGTCAGACCCAGCGCGGCGACCACGATGGCGACCGCGCAGGTGATAGCGGAGAAGACGGTGCGGCCGTCGGTGCGCGGTGGCCGGACGGCAGGCTGCGGCACCACCGCGCCGACGAGCATGAAGAGCGCACCGGCGACGCTGACCCAGGGGCCGAGCCCGATGCGCAGGAGGCCGCCAGCGCTGTCGAGACCGCTCAGCAGGCTGAAGAGGAGCAATCCGGCCAGGACACCGGAGACGCCGAACAGGACGAAGCCAGTCGCCCGGACCGCGACGCCCTCCCGCAGCACGACGGCCGCGACGATCGCGGCGGCCCCGCAGACCGCCAGAGCCGCGGGAAGAAAGACGAGCGGCACGGTTCGGCTGCTTGCCAGGCGAGCGACGTCGAACAGGCTCGCGTTCCCCAGCAGCACGACCTGAAACCACGGCAGGACCGGCGACACCCCGACCAGCACGCCGCCCGCGGCCAGCCCGGTCGCGGCGGCGAACCGCCGGACGGTGTCGCCCGGCGTGGCCTCGGCAGCCAGTCGGTTGCCGCAGCGCCAGCAGCGCACCGTGCCCGCCGGGACCTGCTGTGCGCAGTACGGGCACGGGAACGCGGCGGGCACCGCGCCCGGCCACGGCGCGGGGCCGCCAGAATGGGAACCGATCATCGCGTGAACTCCTCGTCTGTACCAGGACAGACGGCGGGATCCCGGAGCGTGTTACCGAGCGCTGAAATACTCGTGCTGCTCGAGCGGCACAGGCTGGAGCGGGTTGCGCTGTCCACGAGACGCCTGAACTCGGCTGTCCATCGGACGTCGCTCAGGCGCAGAACACCTTGTCGATCAACGAGAAGGCGTCATCCGGGCGGTACTCGGCGCCAGCGCTGCCGCGCAGCTGCGGCTGGTGGTCCAGCGGTGCCCATTTGCCGCCGACGTCGCGTCAGTTCCCCGGCGGCGGCATCCACACGAGCCGGGGATCGGTCTGCACGAAGCTGCCCAGCAGTTGGTCCACTCGCATCAGCACATCCAGATCGAGCCGGACACCCGCGGCCTTCGCGTTCTCAGTCACCTGTTCCGGCGTGCTCGCCCCGACCACCGCCGCGGCGACGGTTTCGTGTTGCAGGGTCCAGGCGAGCGCCAGCTGCGCCATGGTCAACCCCGCGTCGTCGGCGACGCCGCGCAGCAGTTCGACTCGGTCGACCAGTTCCGGGTACCGCAGCGGGCGCGCGTACGCCGGTCCGGTCGCACGCGAGCCCGGCGGGACCGTGCCGTTGCCGTACTTGCCCGTCAGGACGCCTTGTGCCAGCGGGACAGCGGCGAACTGGCCGATGCCGAGCCGGTCGGACACCGGGATCACCTGTGCCTCCGGCACGCGCCACAGCATCGAGTAGTGCGCCTGGTTCGAGATCAGCGGCACGTCGTACCGCGCGGCCGCCTCGGCTGCCTGCGCCAGCTGGTCCGCCGTCCACTCCGCGGTGCCGACGTAGCGCACTTTGCCTTGCCGCACGAGGTCCGACAGGGCCAGGAACGTCTCCGCGACCGGTGTCTTGTAGTCGAATCTCAAGAGCTGGTAGACGTCGATGTAGTCGGTGCGCAGCCGCCGCAGCGAGCCTTCGAGGGACGCGATCACGTGTTTGCGGCTCAGTCCGGCGTCGTTGGGCCCGGGGCCTTCGGGCCAGAACACTCCGGTGCACAGGACCAGATCGTCGCGGCGGGCGCCGGCGAACGCCGTGCCGAAGGCGGCTTCCGCGGCGCCGCCGTCCCAGGCCGCGGCCGTGTGGAACGTCGTGACGCCCGAGTCCAGCGCCGCGGCGACGCAGCCGGGGGCGTGGTGGTTGTACCAGTTGCCGTAGGCGATTTCGCTGACGGCGAGGCCGCTGGTGCCGAGCCTGCGGTATTCCACTTCAGCCTCCTTGGGCGGCCATCTCGGTGATCCACGCGTCCACCGCGCTGGCTTTGCGGGCGAACGTTTCGCGCACCGTTTCGTGCGGCAGGATCAGGAATTCGTCCCGGGAGAGCCCGCGCACGACGGCGTCGGCGACGTCCTCGGGTTCGAGCAGCGGCGCGGCGGCCGCGATCGCCAGCGCGGCCGGGTGGCCCGCGGCGAGGCCCGGCTCCAGCAGCGCGGTGCGCACGCCGAGCGGGCACAGCGCGCTGATCCGCACCCCGCGCGGCCGGTAGGTGATCGCGAGCCATTCGGCCAGTGCGACGGCCGCGTGCTTGGTGACCGAGTACGGCGCGTCGCCCGGCACGCCGAGCAGACCGGCGGCCGACGCAGTGAGCAGCAGGCAGCCCTCGCCGCGGGCGAGCATCGAGGGCAGCACCGCCTGCGCGGCGTGCACGTGCTGCATCACGTTGATTTCCCAGGATTTCGCCCACTGTTCGTCCGCGGCGTGCAGACCGGTGCCGAACGCGGCGCCCGCGTTGGCGCAGAACAGGTCCACCGGCCCGAACTCGGCTCGCGCGCCCGCGACCAGCGCTTTCAAGTCCTTTTTGGACGTCACGTCGGTCACCGCCGCGACGGCCCGCCCGCCCGCGTCCCGGATCCCGGCCGCCACGCGTTCGGCGCCGTCCGCGTCGAGGTCGGACACGACCACCCCGCTCGCGCCCTCGGCGGCGAATCTGCGGGCCATGGCGGCGCCGATTCCGTGCGCCGCGCCGGTGAGCACGACTACCCGTCCGATCAGTTCCACCTGTTCTCCACTATTTTCGGCGACAGTGTTACCGGGGTGAGCAAAGTGTATTTCCGGACTGTCATTCGCATGACAAAAGCCCTGCTCAGCGGCTTGATGAGGGGTCGGTCCACGGTTTCGGACATTAGCACGGCGAGGGGGCCGGTGGTACGCTCCGCGGCAATTATTCCCGGCCGGTATTGCGTTTTCCGCAGCCCATGCGTTATTGCTGTAAACGGTTCCGCGGCGACCGTCCGCGCACCACTGCCCATCCCGGTACAGGAGGTCAGCCGATGGTCGAGCTCGTCCCGCCGTCGCACGCTCGACGGCTGCGGTGCCTGGGCGTCGGCGATCCCGACACGGTGGCGGCCGTCGCGCGCGGCGGCGGGCTGGGCGTGCTCGACGGGGCCGACCCGGTCGAGCTGCGCCTGGTCGCGGCCCGGGTTCGCGTGCCCTACGGCGTGCGCACGGACGGTCCGCTGCCCGCGGGCGCGGCCTTCGCGATCCGGACGAAAGCGCCGTGGCAGGGCGCGCTCGCCGAGGTGACTGACGCGGCAACCGCCGCCGAAGCGGTCCGCGGCGGTGCGCTGGGGCTCGTCGCCGGGGTCGGCGAGTTGAGCGAGTTCGTTCTGCTGCAACAGCTTCTCGGCAGGTTCGACGTCCCGGTGTGGGGCCGCGCGGCCGGAGAGCGGACGGCGGTGGGCGCGCTCGCGGGCGGCGCGGCGGGGGTGCTCCTGCCGTCCGCGACGGAGGCCAGCGTCCGCCGGATCATCGGCGCGGAGCTGCCCTCGGCAGCGTTGGGCGACCGGCTGTGCCGCACGCTGGGCACCGCGCTGCCGATCGTGCAAGGCCCGATGACGCGCGTCAGCGACCAGCCCGCGTTCGCCGCCGCGGTCGCGGACGCGGGCGGGTTTCCGTTCATCGCAGTGGCTACCGCGAACGGCGCGCGCACGGCCGAGTTGTTGCGCGGCACCGCCGAACGGCTCGGTACCCGGCCATGGGGCGCGGGCATCCTCGGCTTCGTCCCCGATGACCTGCGCGCCGAGCAATTCGCCGCGATCCGGGCCGCCCGGCCGCGCTGTGTGCTGATCGCGGGCGGGAAACCGGGGCAGGCCAAGGCATTGGAAGCCGAGGGCATCGCGACCTTCCTGCACGTTCCCTCGCCGATCCTGCTCCGCCAGTACCTCGACGCCGGGGTGCGCCGGTTCGTGTTCGAGGGAGCCGAATGCGGCGGCCACGTCGGACCGCGGTCGAGCTTCGAGCTGTGGGAAGAGCAGCTGGCTGTCCTGGCGGGGGAGAAGGACGTCGAGGTGCTGTTCGCGGGCGGGATCCACGACGCCCGTTCGGCCGCGATGGTCGCCGCGATGGCCGCGCCGCTCGACGGTGCGGGCGTTTTGCTGGGCACCGCCTACCTCTTCACCAAGGAAGCCGTGCAGCACGGCGCGATCACTCGGCTGTTCCAGGAATGCGTGCTCGCCGCCGACACCACTGTCACCCTCGAAACCGCGCCGGGCCATCGCACGCGCTGCCTGCTCAGCCCGTACACGACGGAGTTCCAGCAGCTCAAGGCAGACCTGACCGACGTGCCCGCGCGGCAGGCCTGGCAACGGCTCGAGGAGCTGAACACCGGACGGTCGCGGATCGCCAGCAAGGGCGTGCGCCGCGACGGAACGCGGCTGAGCGCGCAGACCCAGCTCGCCGACGGGATGTACATGGCCGGGGAGGTCGCCGTGCTGCGCGACCGCCGGACCACGATCGCGGAACTGCACGCCGAAGTCTCCTCGGGACGGACATTCGCGCGCCCCGTCGAAGAGACGGAGACGGCGAGCCGTGACATCGCCGTCATCGGCATGGCCGGTACCTTCGCGGGCGCGCCTGATCTCGAAGCGTTCTGGTCGAACATCCTGCGCGGCGAGGATTCGGTCGCCGAGGTGCCGCCCGAGCGCTGGGATCCGGAAGTCTACTTCGGACAGTCGACGTCGAAGTGGGGCGGTTTCCTGCCGCCGCTGCCGGTCGACCCGCTGGACTACGGCATTCCGCCGTCCGCGATGAGCAGCATCGACCCGGCGCAGCTCGTGTCGCTGGAGACCGCGCGCCGCGCGCTGGCCGACGCCGGGTACGAAGACCGGGAGTTCGACCGGGAACGCACGAGCGTCGTCTTCGGCGCCGAGGCAGGCGGCGACCTCGCGAACGCGGGCACGCTGCGCTCGCTGCTCGACGGCTACTTCGAGGAGGTCCCGAGCGAACTCCGGGACCAGCTGCCCGAACCGACCGAGGACACCTTCCCCGGCACGCTCGCCAACGTCATCTCCGGCCGGATCGCCAACCGGCTCGACCTCGGCGGCGCGAACTACACCGTCGACGCCGCCTGCGGATCCTCGCTGGCCGCACTGGATCTCGCGGTGAAGGAACTGCGCAGCGGAACCAGTTCGCTCGTGCTGTGCGGGGCGGTCGACCTGCACAACGGCATCCACGACTACCTGATGTTCACCGCCGCCGGCGCGTTGTCGCCGACCGGGCGGTGCCGTCCGTTCGACGCGTCCGCCGACGGCATCGCGCTCGGCGAGGGCGTCGCCTGCCTGGTGCTCAAACGGCTCGCCGACGCCGAACGCGACGGCGACCGGATCTACGCCGTGGTCAAGGGGGTGGGCGCGGCGAGCGACGGGAAGGCGCTGGGGCTCACCGCGCCGCGTCCGGAAGGGCAGGCTCGCGCGCTGGAACGGGCCTACCGCGACGCCGGGGTGTCCCCGGCGGACGTCGGGCTGGTGGAGGCGCACGGCACCGGAACGGTCGTCGGCGACGCGACCGAACTGCGCACTTTGACGAGCTTCTTCGCTGAGTCCGGGGCCACGCCGGGCTCCTGCGCGCTCGGTTCGGTCAAGAGCCAGATCGGCCACACGAAGTGCGCGGCCGGGCTGGCCGGGCTGATCAAGGCCGCGCTCGCGCTGTGGCACGAGGTCGTCCCGCCGACGCTGCACCTGGCCAAGCCCACCACGGCCTGGGACCCGGCGGCCAGCCCGTTCACGTTCACCACCCCGGCCCGGCCGTGGGCGGATCCGGCGCGGCTGGCCGGAGTGAGCGCGTTCGGTTTCGGCGGTACGAATTTCCACGCCGTGCTCGGGGCGGGCCCAGTCGCTCCCGACCGGCGGCACGGGCTCCGCGACTGGCCTGCCGGAACCGCGGAGACCCTCGCCGGCATCGCCCCGAGCGCGGCTGATCCCGGCAAAGTCGCGTTCTTGTTCCCCGGCCAGGGCAGCCAGCGCGTCGGCATGCTCGCCGAGCTGTTCGTGCACTTCCCCGAACTGTCCGACGTCCTGCGCCTCGCCCCCGACGTCGCCGCAACCGCTTTCCCGCCGAATGCCTTCGACCCTGATTCCGTTGCGGCGCAAGAGAACGCGCTGACCGACACGCGCGTCGCGCAGCCCGCGCTGGGGCTGGTCGAAACCGCGGTGGCGCGGCTGCTGGACCAAGTCGGCGTGCGGCCGGACTTCCTCGGCGGGCACAGCTACGGCGAACTGGTCGCGCTGTCGGTCGCGGGCGCGTTCGACACCGCGACCCTCGTGCGGCTCAGCCGGGCCCGGGCGAAGGCCATCGCCGACGTCGCCGCACCCGGCACGATGGCCGCGGTGAAGGCGTCGCGCGACGTCCTCACCTCGACCCTGATCGGCCCGGACGTCGTGGTGGCCAACCACAACGCACCCGAGCAAAGCGTTCTGTCCGGGCCGGTCCCCGCGGTGGAACGCGCGATCCGGCGGCTGCGCGAGACCGGCATCGCGGCCAAGCGGATCCCGGTGGCTTGCGCGTTCCACAGCCCGCTGGTCGCCGGAGCTGGCGACGCCTTCGCCGCGGCGCTTGCCGAGGAAGACCTCTCCGCGCCCCGATTGCCGGTGTGGTCGAACCGGATGGCGCAACCGTACGAAGGCGACGTCCGCGGCGAACTCGCGGCGCAGATCGGCGCACCCGTGCGGTTTCTCGACCAGATCGAATCGATGTACGCGGCGGGCGCGCGGACGTTCGTCGAGGTCGGGCCCGGCCGGGTGCTGACCGCGCTGGTGGGGGAGATCCTCGGAGACCGCCCGCACACCGCGGTCGCGTGCGGACCTGGCCTCAACGGATTCCTGACCGCGTTGTCCCGCCTCGCCCAAGCGGGCGTCGCCGTCCGCACCGAACGGCTGGTCCGGCCGTCGCGCCCCGAACCCGCCGACACCGCCTGGGCAGTCGACGGCCGGTCCGTCCGCGCACCCGGCGCCGAAACCCCCGCCCTCCCGCCTGCCCGACGGATACGGAGCACCGCGATGACCGAGCCCGCCCCCAGCCGCGACCAAGCGGTCGTCGACTTCCTGCGTACCGCCCGCGAACTCGTCGCGGCGCAGCGCGACGTGATGCTCGGCTACCTGGGCACCGCGCCCGCCGCACCCGCGCCAGCCGCCCCGGCGCTCGTCCCGGTGATCGAGGAGCCGGTGGCCGCACCGGAACCAGCGGCGATCGAGGCAGCGCCCGCCGACGTGCTGACGACAGTGATCGGCGTGATCAGCGAACGCACCGGCTATCCGGCGGAGATGATCGCGGGCGACCTCGATCTCGAGGCGGACCTGTCGATCGACTCGATCAAACGGACCGAGATCGCCGGAACCCTGCTGGGCAAACTGGGCCTGCCCGCCGACGACCGCACCGATCAGCTCAGCCGCGACCGGACCGCGAACGCCCTCACCGCGCACCTGGAGAGCTGGTTGTCGCCCGCCCCGGCGGCGGCCGCGCCGAAGCGGTACCGGCTGGCCAGAGTGCCGGTGCCGCTCGACCCGGATCCCACGCGGCTGCGCGGAAAGTCCGTGGCGGTGCTGGGCGGCGACGCGTCGGTCCGCGAGGCTTTCGCGTGCGCCGGAGCGAAAGTCGTCACCGAGGACGCCGACCTCACCGTGCTGCTCGCCGGAGGCACCGAGGCCCCGGAGCTGTTCACCCGGCTCAAGGCGCTGCATGGAGATGTCCTGATCGCGGCGGAGCCGGGAACTGCCGGGCTTCGCGGCCTGGTCCGCTCGGCCGCGCTGGAACGCGCGGGCACCACCCGGCTGGTCGAGGTCGGGCAAGACCTCGCGAAGGTGCTGGTCGACGAAGCCTGCAGCGACGGCCCGTCCGTCGTCGGCCATGACCACGACGGCCGCTTCACGATCGAGCCGCAGCATCAGGAACTCGGGTCGATCGCCTACTCCGGGGCCGGGCCGGGCGGCGGCGAACTCGCCGCGCTGGACCTCGGCCCGGATTCCCTGGTCCTGCTCGTCGGCGGGGCGCGCGGGATCACCGCCCGCGCGGCGGTCGCGTTCGCCGAGTCCGGCTGCCGGATCGAACTCGCCGGACGCACTCCGTGGCCCGGCGAACCCGACGACCTGCCCGCCGACCCCGCCGCGATGCGGGCCGTGCTCGCCGGACGCGGCGGATCGGTGGCCGACATCGAACGCCAGGTGCGGACCGTCCTGGCGCAGCGCGAGATCGGCCGCACCCTTGACGAGATCCGGGCTGTGGGCGGCGACCCCGCGTACCAGTCGCTCGACGTACGCGACGCGAACGCCGTGCACCAACTGGTCAAAGACCTCGTGGCGCGGCACGGCCGGATCGACGGCGTCGTCTTCGCCGCGGGCGTGATCGACGACAAGCTCATGGCGGACAAGGACGAACAGTCGTTCCGCACCGTCTTCGAGACCAAAGTGGACGGTGCGCGCGCGTTGCTCTCGGCGTTGCCGGAGTTCGGGGTTGAACCCGGGTTCGTCGCCTTCTTCGGCAGCATCGCCGCAGTGCTCGGCAACCGCGGCCAGACCGATTACGCCGCGGCGAACGACGCTCTGGAATCGCTGAGCACGAGCTGGCCCGGCCGCGCGGTCACTGTCCACTGGGGACCGTGGGCCCCCGGCGCTGACCACAGCGGGATGGTTTCGCCGGAGCTGGCCCGCGAGTACGAACGCCGGGAGGTCGCCCTGCTCGACGCCGGGGAAGGCGTCGCGGCTCTGTTGCGCGAACTCGCCTACGGAACTGATCGCGCGGTCCTGTACACGGCGTCGCTATGGTGAGGCAGGAACCGGTCGCGCTCGTCGGGATGGGCGTTTTCCTCCCGGGAGCGTCCACTGTGGACCAGTACTGGCGGAATCTTGTCGAAGGCGCCGACGCCGTCACCGAGATTCCGGAGGATCGCCGCGACCCGGCGTTCCATGGGCAAGCCGGCTCCGCGCCGGACCGGACGCACGGCCGCCGCGGCGGATTCGCTCCGGACACGCTCGAATTCGACCCAGCCGCCCACGGCGTGCCGCCGACGTCGCTGGCCGGGATCGAGCCGGACCAGCTGACGGCGCTCGCGGTCGCGGTGGCCGCGGTCGACGACGCCGGCGGCCTCAGCGAACTCGGCGACCCCGAACGGATCGGCGTCGTGCTCGGCCGCGGCGGCTACCTTTCGCCGGGGCTGCAAGGATTCGACCAGCGGGTCCGCACGGTCCGGCAGATCGCCCGCACGGTCGGCGAACTGGTCCCGTCCGCCGGCCCGGACGTGCTCGACCGGCTGCGCACGGCGTTGCGCGAAACCCTCGGCGAGTTCCGGCCGGAGACCGCCGCCGGGCTGGTGCCGAACCTCGCCGCGGCCCGTGTGGCGAACCGGCTCGACCTCGGCGGCCCGGCCTACACCGTCGACGCCGCGTGTGCGTCGTCGCTGGTCGCGGTCGACCAGGCGATCGGGGAACTGGCGAGGGGACGCTGCGACGCCGTACTCGCCGGCGGCGTGCACCAAACGCACGATGACACGCTCTGGTCGCTGTTCACCCAGCTCGGCGCGCTGTCGCCGAGCCAGCGGATCAGCCCGCTCTCGCGCGGCGCCGACGGGATGCTGATCGGGGAGGGCACCGCGATCGTCGTGCTCAAGCGGCTGGCCGACGCCCGGCGCGACGGCGAC
Organism: Amycolatopsis sp. CFH S0740; assembly: GCF_004522315.1. Taxonomy (NCBI): domain Bacteria; kingdom Bacillati; phylum Actinomycetota; class Actinomycetes; order Pseudonocardiales; family Pseudonocardiaceae; genus Amycolatopsis; species Amycolatopsis sp. CFH S0740. The sequence goes on from NZ_SDLS01000019.1 coordinate 53,995, forward strand.
CGCGTGTACGCCGTGCTGCGGGGCAGCGGCACGTCGAGCGACGGGCGGGGCGCGAGCTTGCTCAGCCCGTCGGTCGCGGGCCAGACCCTCGCGCTGCGCCGGGCGTGGGACGGAATGGACCCGGCGGGAATCGGCCTGCTGGAGGCGCACGGCACGGCCACGCCCGCCGGGGACGCTGCCGAGCTGACCACCGTCGCCGAGGTGTTCGGCACGACCGTCGGTCCGCGCGCGGTGATCGGCTCGGTCAAGTCGATGATCGGGCACACGCTGTCGACGGCCGGGGTCGCCGGGCTGGTCAAGGTGGCGCTCGCGCTGCACCACGAGGTGCTTCCGCCGACGCTGCACTGCGGCGACCCGAACCCGTTGCTCGACAAGACGCGGTTCCGCGTGCTGGCCGAAGCCGAGCCGTGGGGCGCGTTGCCGCGCGTGGCCGCGGTGAGCGCGTTCGGGTTCGGCGGCGTGAACGCGCACCTGGTGGTGGAGGCTGGGGATCCGGCGCCGAAGCGCAAAGCACGCGTCACCGAGCCGGAACACGTGCTGCGGCTGGCCGCGAACTCCCCGGCGGAGCTGCTGGACCGCCTTGACCGGCCGGGGGAGCCGGGGGACGGGCGGTGCCGGATCGGGATCGTCGGCCCGGACGAACGCAAACTGGCCATGGCTCGCAAGGTGATCGGGAAAGTCGCGGCCACCGGCCGGGCATGGCACAGCGCCGACCTCTGGTGCACCGCCGATCCGCTGTTGCCGCACGGGAAAACCGTGTTCCTGTATCCGGGGCTGGAAGCGGACGCCGAACCGCGCCTCGCCGACGTCGCCCGGCACTTCGGACTCGACCGTCCGCACTGGTCGACCGCGAGCGTGCCCGCGCGGGCGGCGAGCGTGTCGGCAGCCGGGCTCGTGCTCGACCAGGCGTTGCGGCGGCTGGCGATCCGCCCGGACGCGCTCGCCGGGCACAGCGCCGGCGAGTGGACCGCGATGCAGGCCGCCGGGATGTACCGGCCGGAGCCGGATCTGCTGGACCGGTACTGGCCGGAAGGATTCGAACTGCCCGCCGCGGACTACCTGGTGCTGGGCTGCCCAGCCGGGCGAGCGGCCGAACTGCTCACCGAAGACCTCGTTGTCTCCCACGAAAACGCGGCGCAGCAGACGATCGTGTGCGGTCCGCCGGACGCGATAGCGGCGTTCGCCAAGTCGTGCCGCAGCAAGGGAATCGTGGCGCGGACGCTGCCGTTCCGGTCCGGGTTCCATACGCCGTTGCTGCGGCCGCACCTGGAGCCGTTCACGCGGCTCGCGGCGGAGCTGGAGTTGCGCGAACCCGCTGTGCCGGTGTGGTCGGCCACGACCGCGCGGCCCTATCCCGCCGAACCGGACGCGATCCGCCGGCTGTACCTGGAGCACCTCGTGCGCCCGGTCCGCTTCCGCGAGCTCACCGAGGCGCTGCACGAGGATGGATTCTGCGTGTTCGTCCAGGTCGGCGCTGGGCAGCTGGGCTCGTTCGTCGCCGACACGCTCGGCGACCGGCGGCACCTGGTCGTCGCAGCCGGATCCGGAACCCGCTCCGGGCTCGCTCAGCTCCGCCGGGTCGCGACGGCGTTGTGGACCGAAGGCGGCGCACCCGACTTCGCAGCCGCGGAGCCGCGGCGGATCCGGCTGAACACCGGGCGACCGTTGTTGACACTCGGGGAACGGGCGCGTGGGCTGCTCGAAGACCGGAGCCTGCCGGAGCTGCCCGCCGGGACGCCCGAGGCGATCGCCGCGGAGTTCCGCGCGCTGCTCGACCAGACCCGCCAGAGCGCGGCGGACGTCGTCGCGGCTGCGGTCCAGCGTCCGGTGGAGTCCACTGTGGACGTATCGCTCGCCGCGATGCCGTACCTGCGCGACCACCGGTTCTTCCGGCAGCGCGACGACTGGCCCGACGAGACCGACTTCCGCCCGGTGGTGCCCGCGACCACGCTGGTGGACCTCGCCTGCCGGGCCGTCGAACGGACCTGGCCGGGCACGACCGCGGCCACAGTGCGCGACGCGGTGTTCTCGCGGTGGCTGATCGCCGCTCCTGCCCAGCAGGTGCCGCTGTCGCTCAGCCGCCGGGGCGACCAGGTGACTGTCGAGATCGGACCGTACGCACTGCTGACCGTCGAGCTGGGCCCGTTCCGGCCATCGCCGCCCCGCACGCGGATTCCGGCACCGGAAACCCCGCCGCCGTTGGCCGCGGCCGAAATCTACGCACGCCGCGAGATGTTCCACGGCCCGGCGTACCAAGGCTTGGCCCGGCTGACCGGTCTCGGCGAACAGCACATCCGGGGCGAGCTGGTGGTGCCGTCCGCTCCCGGCGGGCTGCTCGACAACGTGGGCCAGCTGCTGGGCTGCTGGCTGATGGCGACCCGGTCCGACGATCTGCTCGCCTTCCCTCGCTCGATCGGCCGGATCACCTGGCACGCCGCGGAACCCGGACCGGGCACCCGGGTCGAATGCCTGGTGCGAACGCGGCTGCCCCGGCCGGACGTGCTGGAAATGGACGCCGAACTGGTGCGCGACGGCCAGGTGCTCGCGACCGTCGAGGGCTGGCGGGACGTCCGGTTCCCGTGCGACCGCGCGGCCCATCGCGTCTACGCCTTCCCGCACCAGCACCTGCTTTCCGAGCGCCTGGACGGCGGTCGCGTGTCTGTCACCGACCGCTGGCCGACGGTCGCCGCGCGCGAGATTTACGCCGGTGTCTACCTCGCGGCCGAGGAACGGGCCGAATTCGCCGCGGTACCACCGCGCGAGCAGCGTGGCTGGCTGCTGACCCGGATCGCGGCGAAGGACGCTGTCCGCGCGGAGTTGGCCGAAGAGATTTACCCGGCCGAGATCCGCGTGCATGCCGACGGCCGGGTGTCCGGCCGGGGTCGGGAGCTGCCTCGTTTCGCTGTTTCCGTTGAGCTGAACGGGGACACCGCTATCGCACAACTCAGGAGCACGACATGACCATCGACCACGCCTCGGCTGTCTTCGACGTCGTCGCGGAACTGCTCGGCGAGCTGGTCGGCGACGCCGACGTGCTCGGCGCCGAGATCACGCCCGACACGACGTTCCACGAAGACCTGCAGCTGGAAAGCATCGACCTGGTGACCTTCGCGAGCATCCTGGCCGAGCACTTCGGCGAGGACGTCAACCTCGCCGAGTACCTGGCGGAGAAGGACCTCGACGACGTCATCGGGCTGACCGTCGGCGACATCGCCCGGTTCGTGGGGGAGCGCACGTGCCCACGATGACGGTGAACGGGCTGCGCACCAACGTGCAGCTCGTCCGCGCGGGCGGCGCCGAGACCGTGGTCTTCCTGCACGGCATGGGCACCGACAGCCTCGCGAGCTTCTACCTGACGCTCGCGCCCCCGGTCGCGGCCGCGGGCATCGACGTGATCAGCTACGACCTGCGCGGCCACGGCAAGACCGAGCGGCCGGTGCGCGGGTACACGCTGGCCGATTTCGTCGCCGACCTCGACGATCTGCTGGGGCAGCTCGGTGTCGAGCAGCCGGTGCACCTGGTGGGCAACAGCTTCGGCGGGACACTCGCCTACAGCTACGCGGTCGCCAACCCGTCGCGGGTCCGCAGCATCGTCTGCATCGAGTCGGAGCCCGCGACCGAGGCGTGGGCCGGGAAAATGAGCGAAATCCTCGCGCACACCGTGCGTTTCCTCCAGGAGGAGGAAAGCTTCGACTGGATCGAGGCGAACTTCAGCGCACACCACCGGCGGCTGGCGCGGCTGGCCGCCGAGCGGATCACGTCCACGAAAATGGCCGAGGAGGTGCCGCTCGGGCCGCTGCTCTCCTGGGAACAGGTGGCGGCGATCGGCTGCCCGGTGCTGTCCGTGCTGGGCAGCCACGGCTACCAGGCCGACGACCTCGAAGCGCTCACCTCGATGCTCCCGCGCGGCGAACTGCACGTGTTCGAAGGGCAGGGGCATTCGGTGCTCGTGGAACAGCATCGCGAGGTGCGCAAGCTGGTGCTGGAATGGATCGGACGGCATTCGGCATGAGGTTCCTGCTCGTCGTCCCGCCGCTGGCCGGGCACATCGCACCGCTGCGCGGGGTGGCCGAGGAGCTGTCCGCGCGCGGCCACGAGGTGGCTTGGTGCGGGCCCTCGCCGGGAGTGTCCGGACTGGTCGCCGGGCAGGTGTTCGCGGCGGGCGACTCCCGGCCGTTTTCGGTGGCGCTGCGGCCTCCGGAGCTGCGCGGGTTCGCCGCGTTGAAGTACCTCTGGGAGTCCTATCTGGTCCCGCTCGCCGACGCGATGGTTCCGGGCGTCCAGCTCGCCGTCGACGCTTTCCGCCCCGACGTCGTCGTGGCCGACCAGCAGGCGCTGGCGGGCCCGCTGGTCGCCGCGCGCCACGGGCTGCCGTGGGCGACGTCGGCCTCGACGTCCACCGAACTGGCCGATCCGCTCGCCTCGATGCCGAGGATCGCGTCGTGGGTGGCCGGGCTCCAGACGGGATTGTGCGCACGGCACGGAGCCCGCGTCGCCGACCTGCGGTTCTCGCCGCACCTGGTGCTGGCCTTCACGACGCGCGCCTTGGCTGGGCGGCCACGGGTTTCCGCACCGGTCTGTTACGTCGGCCCGGTGCTTCCCGCTTCCCCCAACGGGTTCGCGCGGTCCTTTGTGGACACTCGACCGCTCGTGGTGGTGACTCTCGGCACGTCGAATGCTGCGGCGGGAGAGCGGTTTCTCGCCGAGAGCGTCGCCGCGCTGGCCGGAATGCCGCACGTCCAAGGGCTGGTCGTCGACCCGACCGGCACGCTGGAGAGCGAGGAAGTCGCGCTGGCGTGGCGGATCCCGCAGGTCGAGGTGTTCTCGCAGGCGTCGGTGGTGGTTTGCCACGGCGGACACAACACGGTGTGCGAAGCATTGGCGGCTGGGTTGCCGCTGGTGCTCGCTCCGATTCGTGATGACCAGTCGATGCTGGCTCAGCAGGTGGTCGCGGCGCAGGCGGGGGTTCGGTTGCGTTTCGATCGTGCTCGCGCTGCCGACATCCGTGCGGCGGTGGAGTCGGCCGAGAAGTATCGCGCGGGTGCGGCGCGGATCGGCGCGTCGTTCGCCGCGGCTGGGGGTGCGCCGGAGGCTGCGTCTCGGTTGGAGGCGTTGGCGCGGGCGGGTTAGCTGCGGTCGCGGAACGTCCGCGCAGCCAACGTACTCCCCACCACCGCAGCCACCGCCGCGATCGCCAGTGCCGCCGCGACCGACCAGCCGATCGGGCGGGCCAAGGCCAGCGCCCGGGTCGCGTCGATCGCGTACGTCAGCGGGTTGACCGCCGACACCGCGCGGACCCACTGCGGCATCGAGTCCAGCGGCATGTACGCGCTGGAGGAGAACATCAGCGGGAACATCACCACGAACGACGCGGCCTGAAGCGTCTCGGCCTTGCGCAGCCACGTCGTGATCGCGACGAACACCCAGCTCAGGCACCAGCCCACGACCAGCGTCAGCACCAGGGCCAGGCTGAGCCCGAGCACTCCGCCGGCCGGGCGGAAGCCGAGGAACAGCACGCTCGCGGCCGAGGTCACGACCAGTTGCACGCACAGCCGCGCGGAATCGGCGAGGGTGCGGGCCACCAGCACCGAGAACAGCGAGATCGGCAGGCAGCGCAGCCGCGCGGTGAACCCGCTGTAGATCTCCGCGAGCAGACCCGCGCCCGAACTCATCGCGGTCGTCATCGAGATGTTGACCAGCGTCGCGGGCACCAGGAAGTTCACGTATCCCTGATAGGCCGCGACACTCGGCAGCGCGCCGACGCCGCTGAACACCTGGCTGAAGAGCAGCAGCAGGACCACCGGTTGCAGCAAGCCGAAGAACACCAGCCGCCAGTCGCCGAACGCGGTGCGCAGCGAGCGGGCGGCGAGTACGCGGACCTGGGTCCAGAAGGTGGTTTCGGGCCACCTCGGCGGATCGGCGAGGACCGCGGCCGGTGCGCGGTGGCGGGATTGCGTCACGAGTTCGCGGCAGCCGTGTGCAGGGACAGGTACACGTCGTCGAGCGTCGGCTCGGTCACCGTCAGATCCCGCAGCGGAGCTTCGGCCGCGTCGAGTGCGCGCACCAGCATCGTGATGTCGCCAGGCCCGCGCAGCGGGACGGTCAGCGTCAGCCCGGCGCGGCCCGCTGAAAGACCGAGGCGGGACACCGCGTCCACCGCGCGGCGCACGGTGAGTTCGCTGCCCAGGGTCAGCGTCGCGGTGCGGCTGCCGAGCCGCGCTTTGAGCTGGGCGGGCGTGCCTGAGACGGTGATGCGCCCGAGCCCGAGCACGACGACGTGGTCGGCCAGCCGGTCCGCCTCTTCGAGGTACTGGGTGGTCAGCACGATCGTGGTGCCGCGCGCGGCCAGTTCCTCGACGACGTTCCACAACGCGGCCCGGCTCACCGGGTCGAGTCCGGTGGTCGGCTCGTCGAGGAACAGCACTTCCGGCGCGCCCACCAGCCCGGCGGCCAGGTCGAGCCGCCGCCGCATGCCGCCGGAGTAGGACCCGGCGGGCCGGTCCGCCGCGTCCTCGAGCCCGAACGACGCGATCAGTTCGGCGGCGCGCGCTCGCGCCTGCGCCGGTTTCGCACCCAGCAGCCGCGCGATCAGCCGCAGATTCCCGCGTCCGGACAACGCGTCGTCGACCGCGGCGAACTGCCCGGTGACCCCGATCCGCCGCCGGATCGCGCGCCCGCGCCGGACGACGTCGTGCCCGCAAACCCGGGCGGTGCCGGAACTCGGCCGGATCCGCGTGCTGAGAATGTCGATCAGGGTGGTTTTCCCGGCTCCGTTGTGCCCGAGGACCGCGAGCACAGTCCCGGGGGCGACGGCGAGGCTGATCCCCGCGAGCGCGGTGACTTCGCGGTACTTCTTGACGAGGTCCGTCACGGCGATGACCGGCGGGCGCATGGCCGCTCCTTCCCATTCCCGGAAAAGGTAACGAGAGGCCGCCGGGAAAAGCAAGAATCCGGTCGCCCGCTGTCCCCGGCGTAACAGTTTTCCGCGCGGCGAATAGCACGCGCGTGACAAGTCATGAGCCAGGTGACCCTTTTATGCCAGGACATTCCGGCCGGTGTGACAAAGAAATGTCCGGGAGGTGGTGCGCGGGCAATCGCGGCGGTATTTTCCGGAAACATTGTCCCGATTCCCCGAGGTGACGAGCCGTGAAGTTTCCGTGGAAGTCGAGAAAAGCGGCCGGTGCGCTGGCCGCCCTGACCGTCGCGAGCGCCGCGGCGGCCGCCACGCTGGCCGGGGCCGGGCTGTCGCAAGCCGCGCCGGCCAGCCTGACCCTGAACTACACCTGCCCGTTCCCGCTCATCGGCGACCAGGTGCTCGCGGTGAAGATCGACACCAACCTGCCGGACAACGCGGTCGCGGGTTCGGCGTCCACCCCGATCAAGTTCGACGTGGACGTCACCGTCCCGGAGACCGCGACCGAAGGCCTTGCGCTGGTCGGCGCCACGACCTTGGACGGTTCGGCCAAGGCAGCGGCCCAACTCAAGTATCCCGTCGACAAGACGCTCAACCTCGGCCTCCCGCTCACGATCCCCTCGACGCCGGTGCCGCCGTCTGGCGCGTTCCACGTCAAGACCAGCGGCCAGGCCCCGGCCGTGACGTTCCCCAGCGCGGGCACCGCGTCGGTGACCGTCGGGAACTTCAGCACGACGATGACCCCGCGCACCGCGTCCGGCCAGCCCACCGACCTCGGCACGTTCACCTCGGACTGCGTCGTCGTCCCCGGCCAGAACCAGCAGCTGGGCACCTTCGAGATCAAGCCCGGCGGCGGCACGACGACGCCGACCTCCCCGACTTCCTCGACCTCCTCGACCGTGCCGACCTCGTCCACCGAGCCGACCCAGCCCACCTCACCGACCTCGCCAACGTCACCGACGTCGTCCACCGAGCCCACTCAGCCGACGTCTCCGACCGAGCCCACGTCGACGCAGCCGACTTCGCCCACCCAGCCGACGTCGTCCACGGAACCGACGCAGCCCACTTCCTCGACCCAGCCGACGTCCTCCGCGGAACCGACGCAGCCCACGTCGCCAACCTCACCGACGTCGTCCACCGAGCCGACGCAGCCCACCTCGCCAACCTCACCGACGTCGTCGACCGAGCCGACCCAGCCCACGTCCTCGACCCAACCGACCTCGCCGACCTCCTCCACCGAACCAACCCAGCCGACGTCCCCGACCCAGCCGACGTCCCCGACCCAATCCACGGAACCGACCACCCAGCCGACCCAGCCCACCACCACGCCGCCGGGCAGCACCTCCTTCACCTACTCGCTCCGCGGCAAAACCACGCTCAAGCAACTGCACGCCACCCTGCCGCTCGGCCCCGGCAAGCTCGAAGCGAAACTCGACGCGGCCGCGGGCACGTTCGACGCCCGGTTCGCGCTGCCCGCGTCGGACGTGCACTTCCGGCTGTTCGGCTTCCTCCCCGCCTCCGCGACGGTCAAGCTGAGCCAGGCCGGCGCGATCGACGGCACCCTCGCCAACGGGACGGCCAAGGCGAACGCCAAGGTGGACGTTCGGCTCGCCAAGGTGCGCCTGCTCGGCTTCCCGGTCATGACCTCGAACTCCTGCCGCACGAAAACTCCGGCCGTGGTGCCGCTCGCGTCGGCGTCCGGGTTCGACCCCGCCGCGGGCGGCAAGCTGACCGCGACCTACGCCATTCCGGCATTCACCGGCTGCGGTTTCCTGACCGGGCTGATCACCGATCTCGCCTCCGGTCCGGGCAACAAACTGGACGTGACGCTCACCCGGAAGTGAATTCGTCCCGCGAAAACGCCGACCGGCGTGACAAGAACGCGAAAATCCTTGTGCGGCAACGAGAATCGGCATTAGCTTCGGAAAGGATCGCCTTCGATGAGGAAGTCCGAATGTCTGCGCTGACCCGGTTCTCGCTGCCGCTGGTGCTGGTGCTGGCCGCGTTCTCGCTGGGCTCCGCGCAAGCCGCGCCCGGCGACAACGCGCCAGCACCGGCGCCCGCTGCCGTCAATTTCCCCGTCGGGTTCTATGTCGGCGACGCACAGCAGCCCACCACCAGCCACGTCGCGAAGCTGGGTTCGGACATCAGCTTTCCGCAGGGCCGGTTCGACGGCGCCCTGCTCGGCCTCAGCGGCCGCGTGCCGCTGACCGGCAAGCTCAGCATCCCCGTGACCGAAAGCTATTTCGTCGCCTTCCGCTTCATGCCCGCCACCGGCACGGTCGAGCTCGTCCCGGACGGCGACGTCACCGGCACCACCCAGGTGCTGACCGGCAAGGACACCAACTGCAAGCAGACGGGGACCAACCTCTGCGCCGATTCCGAGGTCACCGCGAAGGTCTTCGTGAAGCTGTCGAACGTCAAAGTGGACGGCAAGCCGCTCGACGTCGGCCCGGACTGCCGCACCGCGCAGCCCGCCGAGGTGACCCTGAAAGCCTTGCTGCCGCTGGCTTTCCCCGCACTGCCGGCGAAGGTGACGACCACCTTCACGACGCCGCCGTTCGCCGGCTGCGTCGGCCATGAGGACTACAGCCGCCTGTTCACCGGGCTGGTTTCCGGGCCGGGCAACACTTTGACGACCGATCTGGTGCTCCGCTGCGTCGGCAGCTCGGGCCCGAACGGGTGCGGGACGGCGCCGTGACGACCCTGCTGACCCAGCTCCCGCAGCGAGCGGCGAGCGGCCTGCGCGAGTTCGGCCGGATGTGCGCGATGGGGCTGGACATCATTCTCGCGATGTTCCGCCGTCCCTACCAGGTCCGGGAATTCGTGCAGCAGTTCTGGTTCATCGCCAGCGTGTCCATCTCGCCGGCGATCCTCGTTTCCATCCCGTTCGGCGCGGTGATCTCGCTGCAGCTCGGCTCGCTCACCAGCCAGATCGGCGCGCAGCAGTTCAACGGCGCGGCGAGCGTGCTGGCCGTCGTGCAGCAGGCCAGCCCGATCGTCACGACGCTGATCATCTCCGGCGCGGGCGGCAGCGCGATCTGCGCCGACCTCGGCGCGCGCACCATCCGCGAGGAGATCGACGCGATGGAGGTGCTCGGCGTTTCGGTGATCCAGCGGCTGGTCGTGCCGCGCGTGCAGGCGGCGGTTCTCGCGTGCGTCCTGCTCAACGGACTGGTCAGCGTGGTCGGCGTGCTCGGCGGCTACTTCTTCAACGTCATCGTCCAGGGCGGCACTCCCGGCGCCTATCTGGCCAGCTTCAACGCGCTCGCGCAGCTGTCCGATCTCGTTGCCAGCTCGGTGAAAGCGGTCATCTTCGGCTTCCTCGCCGGGGTGGTGGCGTCCTATCGCGGCCTGAACCCGAAGGGCGGGCCGAAGGGGGTCGGCGACGTCGTCAACCAGTCGGTCGTCATCACGTTCCTGCTGCTGTTCTTCGTCAACACCGTGCTGACCGCCCTGTACCTGCAACTCGTTCCGGCGAAGGGAACCTGAGTGGTCAACCTCAGCAAGCCCGGCGACAAGCTGTTCGACCTCGGCGACCAGCTGCTGTTCTACGTCCGCGCGCTCGCGGCCGTCCCGCTCGCGGTGACCCGCTACTCGCGCGAGGTCGTGCGGCTGCTGGCCGAGGTGACGTTCGGCAGCGGCGCGCTCGCGGTGATCGGCGGCACGATCGGCGTGATGGTCGGGCTGTGCGTGTTCACCGGCGTCACGGTGGGGCTGCAGGGATTCAGCGCGCTCAACCAGATCAACATCTCGGCGATGACGGGCTTCCTCACCGCGTACTTCAACACCCGGGAGATCGCGCCGCTCGTCGCCGGGCTCGCGCTTTCGTCCACAGTGGGCAGCGGGTTCACCGCCCAGCTCGGCGCGATGCGGATCTCCGAGGAAATCGACGCGCTCGAGGTGATGGCCGTGCGGAGCATGCCGTACCTGGTGACGACGCGGATCGTCGCCGGGTTCGTCGCGATCATCCCGCTGTACGTCATCGGTTTGCTGATCTCCTACCTCGGCTCCCGGCTGACCACGGTCGTCTTCTTCGGACAGTCCGGCGGCACCTACGACCATTACTTCACGCTGTTCCTGCCGCCGGGCGACGTGCTGTGGTCCTTCGGGAAAGTGCTGGTCTTCAGCGTCGGCGTGATCCTCACGCACTGTTTCTACGGTTACCGCGCGAGCGGCGGACCGGCCGGCGTCGGCGTCGCGGTGGGCCGGGCCGTGCGGACGTCCATCGTGCTGATCAGCGTGCTCGACCTGTTCCTCTCGCTCGCGATCTGGGGCGCGACCACCACGGTCAAGGTGTCCGGATGAACCGGGCGGCCACGCAGCTGGCCGGGGTCGCGTTCCTCGGCGTGCTCGCCCTGCTCGGGTACCTCGCGGTGGCGATCTACGACAAGGATTTCGACGACTCGGTGCTGGTCACGCTGGAGGCGGACCGGGTCGGCAGCCAGCTCGCGCCGACGGCCGAGGTGAAGGTCAAGGGGGTGCCCTTCGGCGAGGTCCGGGCGGTGCGCAGCACGCCGTCCGGAGCCGAGATCGACCTGGCCCTCGACCCGGCGAAGATCGGGCAGCTGCCGGGCAACGTCTCCGCGCGGCTGCTGCCGAAGACGGTGTTCGGCGAGCGGTACGTCAACCTCGTGCTGCCCGCTCGCCCGGTCGGCGCGCTGCGTGCGGGCGACGTCATCACACAGGACCGCTCGGCCAACGCGATCGAACTGGAGCGCGTGCTGGGCGATCTGCTGCCGCTGCTGCGGGCGGTCCAGCCGGAGAAGCTGAACAGCTCGCTCGGCGCGATCTCGCTCGCCCTCGACAACCGCGGGAAACCGCTCGGCGACAGCATCGTGCAGCTGCAGGACCTGCTGGCCAAGCTGAACCCGTTGCTGCCGCAGTTCAAGGCGGACATCACCGGACTCGCCGACGCCGCCGACGTCTACACCGGCGCGGCGCCGGACATCCTCCAGGCCTTGAGCGATTTGTCGACTACCGCGAAGACCATTGTGGACACTCGCGCCGACCTGGGCAGTCTCTACTCGAGCGTGACCGGGGCAGCCGGGAACCTGAACGATTTCCTGCGGAAGAACGCGGACAACCTCATCGGGGTGTCCGCCGCGAGCAGGCCGTCGCTGGAGCTGCTGTCGCGGTACTCGCCCGAGTTTCCGTGCCTGTTCGACGCCGTCAACCGGCTCAAGCCGTTGATGGAGAAGGCGCTTGGCAAGGGAACGAACGAACCGGGCCTGCACGTGACGCTGACCGTGCAGGACCCGCGCGACAAGTACGTGCCCGGCCGCGACAGCCCGCGCTACGACGCGACCGGCGGCCCGAAGTGCTACGGCGGCGGCGCGGCTCCGGGAGGCGATCTCGGCCCGGCCAACTCGCCGGGGGAGCGCCAGCTGGTTGCCGAACTTTTACGGCCCTCGTTGGGGGAAGTGCCGGATTGGAGCAGTGTCCTCATCGGACCGGCACTGCGCGGAACGGAGGTGACTGTCCGATGAGGAGCACTGTCTGGCGCCGCACTCGCCCAGCCCGAAGCGGACTCCCGACCGGTACTCGCGGCCTGCCGTTCGTGAGGGGAACCCTGAGGGAATCAGATTCCCTCAGGGTTCCCCTCACGAACCGTCGCCGAGCCGGATCGACGCGCGTCGCCTTGAGCTCCGGGGATTGCCGATGAGGAGCGTCGTGGGGCCTGCGTTCAAGGGGTTGCTTTTCTTTGTCGTCACCGTGTGCGCCACCGCGGTGCTGGCGATCACGATCGCGAACTCGGGCGTCGGCACGACGGTCGGCTACACCGCCCGCTTCACCGACGCGACCTCGGTCAACCCCGGCGACGAGGTCCGGATGGCCGGCGTGCGGATCGGCCAGGTCGACGAGGTGCGCGTGGTCGAGCACCGGCTCGCCGACGTCACCTTCTCCGTCGACCGGACCCACCGGCTCACCGCCGCGGCCTCGGTCGTGATCCGCTACCGCAACCTGGTCGGGCAGCGCTACCTCTCGGTCGACCCCGGCGCCGCCGAAACGGCCCCGGTGCTCGGCGACGGCGCGCTGATCCCGCCGGACAAGACGAAACCGGCGCTCGACCTGACCACGTTGTTCAACGGCTTCAAACCGCTTTTCCAAGCCCTGTCGCCAAAAGACGTCAACCAGCTGTCCTTCGAGATCATCCAGGTCCTGCAAGGCGAGGGCAGCACGATCGAAAGCCTGCTGCAGCACACGGCGTCGCTGACGTCCACCTTGGCCGGAAAGGACGCGGTCATCGGCAAAGTGATCGGCAACCTCAACACGCTCCTCGACACCGTGAACGCGCAGGGCGACCAGTTCGACGCGCTCGTGGACACGACAGCACAACTGGTCACCGGCCTCGCCGCGGACGCGAAACCGATCGGCCAGGCCATCGGCGGCCTCGGCGAACTCACGACATCCACCGCCGGGCTGCTGCAGGACGGCCGCCAGCCGCTCAAGGACAGCATCTCCGCGCTCGGCGACCTGTCCAAGAACCTCGCCGACAACACCCCGGTGTTCGAGCAGTTCCTCGCCAACCTGCCGAAGAAACTCGACCGCATCGGCACGATCTTCTCCTACGGCTCCTGGGCGAACTTCTACCTCTGCTCCGTGCAGACCGACGCGAAGCCCGCGCCGGGCGGACCGATGCCTGGCATTCCGGTGACCGCTGCGAGGTGCCGGTGAAACCGCCGCGCATCAAGCCGTTCCGGCTGCGCAACCCCATCGCTGTCGGTGCGGTGACCGCGCTGGTCATGGCGCTGATCGGCACCGCGACCTTCTTCTCCGACGACCTGCCGATCATCGGCGGCGGCACGACTTACAAGGCGGAGTTCCGCGAGGCCGCCGGGCTCCGGCCGAACGATGAGGTCCGGGTCGCCGGGGTGAAGGTCGGCGAGGTCACCGAGGTCGGGCTGGCGGGCGACCACGTCGAGGTGCTGTTCCGTGTCAAGGACGCCTGGGTGGGCAACCGGACGACTGCGGCGATCAAGATCAAGACCCTGCTGGGCCAGAAGAACCTCGTGCTGGACCCGGTCGGCAACGGCGAGCTGAACCCGGACCAGCCGATCCCGGTCGAGCGCACGAGTTCGCCGTACGACGTCACCGCGGTTTTCAACGACCTGGCCGGAACCGTCGGAGCCATCGACACCGGCCAGCTGGCACAGGCGTTCCGCACGCTGTCCGAGACGCTCGGCGCGTCGGCGCCCAGCGACGTCCGGACCGCGTTCAACGGGATCGCCGCCCTGTCCCAAACACTCGCGTCCCGCGACGACGAGCTGGTGAAGCTGTTCCAGAACACCAACAAGGTCTCGAAGACGCTCGGCGAGCGCTCCGGTCAGATCCAGGCCCTCATCCGCGACGGCACCACGCTGCTCAAGGAACTGAACGACCGCAAGGACGCGATCGCGAAGCTGTTCAGCGGTATCAAGAACCTGTCGATCCAGCTGCGCGGACTGGTCGCGGAGAACCAGAAGACCCTGGGTCCCGCACTCGACCAGCTCGACCGCGTCGCGACCGTGCTCCAGCGGAACCAGGGGCGGCTCGAAGACAGCCTCCGCCTGGCCGGACCGTTCTACCGGCTGCTCGGCAACGCCGTCGGCAACGGCCGCTGGATCGACACCTATCTGTGCGGGCTCGTCCCGAACGGCGCCGCACCGGGCAGCTGCCTGCCACCGAAGAACGGGGGACGCTGATGGCGCATCAGCTCATCGACCTGGGAGCCCACGCGCGACGGCGGGCCCGGCTGCGCGCGCTCGCGCTCGGCGTGGTGTGCGCGCTCCTGGTCACGGCGGGATGGCAGCTGGCGACCGCGCCGCGCGAGCGCACTGTCACCGCGTATTTCAGCGCCGCCGTCGGCATCTACCCGAACTCGGACGTGCGCGTCCTCGGGGTCGCCATCGGCTCGGTGTCCCAAGTGGAGCCGAACGGCACCGACGTCAAAGTGACCATGACGCTCAAGCCCGACGTGCGGTTGCCCGCGAACGCCGGCGCGGTCGTCATCACGCCCAGCCTGGTCGCCGACCGGTACGTGCAGCTCACGCCCGTCTTCACCGGCGGGCCCGAGCTGCCCGACGGCGCGTCGATCCCGCGCGAGCGCACCGCGACGCCGGTCGAGGTCGACGATCTGCTGCGCAGCCTCAACCAGCTGATGGCGGCGCTCGGCCCACAGGGCGCCAACAAGGACGGCGCGGTCAGCGACGTCGTCACGAAGTCGGCCGCGTACCTCGACGGCAACGGCGCGACGATCGGGCAGGCGATCAAGAATCTCGGCGAATTCGCCCGCGCGGCGAGCGATTCCAAGGACGACCTGTTCAGCTCGGTGGACAACATCAGCAAGTTCACCGCGATGCTCGCGGCGAACGACGGCCAGGTGAAGCAGGCTATCGCGCAGATCTCGTCGCTCAGCAAGGTCCTCGCCGACCAGCGCGACCAGTTCTCCGGCGCGCTGACCGAACTGACCCAGGCGCTCGGCGTCGTGCAGGGATTCATCAAGGACAACCGGGGCAAGGTCCAGTCCGATGTGGACAAACTGGCCGGGGTCACGAAGGTGCTGGTGAACCAGAAGGACTCGCTCGCCGAGGCGCTGAGCGCCGCCCCGAACGCGCTGACCAACCTGCTCGGAGCCTACGACCCGGACGCCGGCGTCATCGACGGCCGCGGCAACCTCCTCGAATTCCCGGAGACGAAATGAAATCCCTGGCGAAGGCCGCCGCGGTGCTGACGCTGGTCCTGGTCACCACCGGATGCGGGACCGGGGTGAGCGTGTACGACCTCCCGCTGCCCGGCGGCGCCGCGCTCGGCGACCACCCGATCCACGTCACCGCGAGCTTCGCCGACGTGCTGGACCTCGTGCCGCAGTCCGGCGTCAAGGTCAACGACGTGCCGGTCGGCCAGGTCACCAAGGTGCGGCTCGCGCCGGACGGGCACAGCGCGATCGTGGACCTGGTGCTCAACGGCGACGTCGACCTGCCCGCCAACGCCGTCGCGCGGCTGCGGCAGGCCAGCATCCTCGGCGAGAAGTTCGTCGAACTGGCCCCGCCGCCCGACGCGACCCCGACAGGCAGGCTGGTGGACCGCGCGGTCATCCCGCTCGACCGCTCCACACTGACCCCGCAGATCGAGGAGGTCTTCGGCGCGCTTTCCCTGCTGCTCAACGGCGGCGGCGTGGCACAAGTCCAGAACATCAGCCATCAGCTCAACGCGGCGCTCGGCGGCAAGGAAACCGCGGCCCGCAGCCTGCTGTCCAGTTTGGACACGCTGGTGAAGGGGCTCGACGAACAACGCGGCGAGATCACCCGGGCGATCGAGAGCGTCAACCGGCTCGCCGAAACGCTGAACGCGCACACCGACCAGATCGCCACGACGCTCAACGGCCTGACCCCGGGCATCAGCGTGCTCAACCAGCAACGGGAGGCGCTGGTCGGGATGCTCAAATCGCTCGACGGGCTGACCTCGGTCGCC
Organism: Amycolatopsis sp. CFH S0740; assembly: GCF_004522315.1. Taxonomy (NCBI): domain Bacteria; kingdom Bacillati; phylum Actinomycetota; class Actinomycetes; order Pseudonocardiales; family Pseudonocardiaceae; genus Amycolatopsis; species Amycolatopsis sp. CFH S0740. The sequence continues at coordinate 70,361 of NZ_SDLS01000019.1, forward strand.
GTCACCACGGTCAACCGCAGCAAGGACGACCTGGTCGCCGACCTCCAGGCCCTCGCGCCCCTGCTGCGGCGGCTGGCCGATTCCGGGGACAAGCTGCCGAAGGCGATGGAGATGATCTTCACCTTCCCGTTCCCGGACGCGACGCTGGACGCGATCCGCGGCGACTACCTCAACGGCTTCCTGAAGACAGGCCACTGATGCTGACCCGGTTCGTGCGCGTCCAGGTGACGCTGTTCGTCGTCATCGCCGTTGTCGGCGTGGCCTACGTCGGGGCCACTTATGCCGGTCTGGACAAGGTGTTTTTCGGCCGCGGTTACACCGTGAAGGCGCAATTCCCCACTGGCGGCGGCATTTTCACCAACGCCGAGGTCACGTATCGGGGAGTGCCGATCGGCCGGGTCGGGCAGCTCCGGCTCACGTCCGCTGGAATGGAAGCGGATCTCGAGATCGATTCCGGCACCGCATCCGTCCCCGCCGACACCGAGGCCGTCGTCGCCGATCGGTCGGCAGTCGGCGAGCAGTACGTCGACCTGCGGCCGCGCACCGCTGGCGGGCCGATGCTGCACGACGGTTCGGTGATCACCCAGGACAACACGAAAATCCCGCTTCCGGTGGACACTGTGCTGTCTACTGTGGACTCTTTCGCGTCGTCGGTGCCCAAGCCCGCCCTGCGCACCGTCGTCGACGAGCTGTACAACGCGACGTCCGGCGCCGGTCCCGCGCTGGACCAGCTGGTCGGCCGCGGCATCGAGTTCGTGCAAGCCGCGAGCGCGCACGTCGCGCCCCTGACCCAGCTCGTCACCGACGCACACACCGTGCTGGACACCCAGGCGCAGCAGGCGGACGCGATCCGCAGCTTCGGCGCCAACGCCAAACTGCTCGCATCGACGTTGAAGCAATCCGACGGAGACCTCCGCAAGCTCATTCCGGCAGTGCCCGCCGCGGCGAACGAGGTGGGTTCGCTGATCCGCGACTCCGGGCCGCAGCTGGGCGTGCTGCTCGCGAACCTGCTCACCACCGCGGACGTCCTCGAATCCCGGCAAAGCGGGATCCGGCAGCTGCTGATCACCGCGCCGCGGGCAGTCGGCGCGGCCAGCGCGGTCGTCCGGCCGGACGGGGCGCATTTCGGACTGTCGCTGTCGTTCTTCGACCCGCCGCCGTGCACGACGGGATACACGACGCCGTACCGCGACGGTCTCGACACCTCGACCAGACCGCTGAACACCGCCGCACGCTGCGCGCTGCCGAAGGGCGATCCGACGAGCGTGCGCGGCTCGCAGAACGCACCGGGAGGACAGCCGTGAGGATTTTCGCGTCGCTGGCCCAGATCGCCGCGGCCCTCGCGACCGCGGCGGCCGGCTGGACCGGGTACACCTGGTGGCAAGCCGCGCACGATGACGGCGTCGCGCGCGCGGTCGTCCGGGAGGATGCCTTGCAAGCCGGGCGTTCCGCGATCGCCGGACTGACCACTTTGGACTACCGGCAGGCGGCGGCCGGATACCAGCATTGGCTGGACGTGTCCGGCGGCGCACTGCACGACGAGCTGGCGCAAGACCGCCAAGGCAGCCTCGACCGGATCGCCCAGGCGAAAACCGTCACCACCGGGAAGGTGACCGACGCCGCGGTGACCGAAGTGGACACTGGCGCGGGCACGGCGAAGCTGATCACCTCCGTGGAACTGGTCGTGACGCCCGCCGGTCAGGAGGCGGTGACCAAACGGTCCCGGTTCCAGGCCGAGCTGACCCGCGCTCCGGACGGATGGCGGGTGACCGCGCTAGGCCAAGTCCCGGCAGGGGAGACACCGTGACCACGCGAACGAAGAAGCGGACCGTGAAAGTAGCCGGACGCCACGGTGATCCGGCACCGGAACCGGACGACACCGTCGAAGAGCCAGCGGCACCGGTCGAGGAGCCAGCTTCGCCGCCGCGGAAACGCCGAGCACCACTGGTTTTCGCGGCCGTCGCGGTCGTGATGGCCGCGCTGGCGGTGTGGTTCACCGTCGAGGCGCGCGACACGAACGCGGTGGTGGCGCACAACACCGCGTTGTCCGACGTGTCGGGCACCGCGGACGCGGGCAAACAGATCAGCGCCGCGCTCGGCACGCTTTTCTCCTACCGCTACGACGATCCGGCCCGCAACGACCGGGCGGCCAAGGACCTGCTGACCGGGTCCGCGCTCACCCAGTACACCCGGTTGTTCGGCCAGGTCCGCCAGCTCGCCGCCGAACAGAAGCTCGTCGTGACCTCGACCGCCGTCGCGTCCGGGGTGAAGGCCCTGGACGGCGATCGCGCGGCCCTGCTGGTGTTCCTCGACCAGACCGGCACGCGCGGCGACGGGCAGCGCAGCACCGGGGCCGCGCAGCTGAGCGTCACCGCCGAGCGGATCGACGGGAAGTGGCGGATCACCGGGATGTCCGCCGCCTGAACGCTCCGGCAAAGTGCGTGAGGGGAACCCTGCGGGAATCAGATTCCGTCAGGGTTCCCCTCACGCATCTCCGCGCCGGGGCAGCGTTCAGACCAGGGTCGCGCGGAGGGCGAGGATCAGCTCGAAACGGTCGTCCGGGTCCCACAACCGGCCCTCGAACATCGTCTCCAGCTCCTGGGCGCGAGCGCGCACGGTCTGCGGATGGATCGCCAGCCGGTCCGCCACCTCGCGGACGTTCCCGCGCGTCTCCAGCCAGGCCAGCAACGTCCTGGCCAACCGGCTGTACTGCTTCGCCGTCAAGGCGGCCAGCGGAGCCAGCCTGCGGCGGGAGACATTCGCCGGGAGCAATGGATCCTTGTGCAGCAACAGGGTTGAGAGATGATCCGCGCACCAGGTCAGCGGCTTGTCGGGGAGCACGTTGGCGGCGACCAGTTGCAACGCCTCCCGGGCCGCCGTCAGCGAGCGGCCCGCGCGGTGCGGGGGCACCGGCGGGCCGACTGCCGCCCGATGTCCGGACAAGGCGTCGGCGAGCGGGCCTCGTTCCTCGGGCATCGCCAGCAACAGCCGCGGTGCCGCGTCTTCGAGGTCTTCGAGAGCGTCGAGCCCGACGACGTCGGCCGGTCCGTCGAAAGCGACCGCGACCAACCGCCCTGGCAACGGCCACGCCGCGTCCGAGGCGGCTTCCTCGAGGATCTGGATGGGGGTCGGCGGGTCGGAGAGCAGCAGATCCAGCAGCCGGCGCCGGCGGCGTTCCCGCGCGCCCGTCGCCCGAGCCCGTGCGGCTGCGTGTCCTTCCACCGACAACGCCGACAGCTCGTCGATGTAGGCGAAAATCGCTTCGGCCAGCAGGCACAATGTCGCCGACGGCACCCCGGCCCGGGTGCCGACCTCGGCCATCCGCCGCCAGGTCACGCGCGCGCCGACCCGGTACGCCGCTTGCAGGACGTCGAGGTTGCGGCCCTGCTCGAACTCGTGCACGCCCAGTGCGACGAACACCCTCCGGCGGTCGTCGGCCACCGCGCCCGCCGCCGCGATCCGGTCGACGAACTGCAGGAGCGCCGTCTGCACGCCGCCGCGCAGAGCTTTGCCGAACGGACCTTCGAGGGGTTGCGCGTAGCCGGGCACGGTGCGTTGGATTTCGCGCAGCACCTCGTCGGCGACGTCCAGCAGCCGAGGCCGGAAAACGGCGGCCAGTTCGCGGGGGAGCATCGCCCACAGCCGCCCCGGCCGTCCGTCTCCGCTCAGCATCGGTCCGAAGGCTGTCTCGCCGGACAGTCCTGTCACATGCCTCACCACTTCGCTGGGATGACGCGGTTCAGGAGCCGAGCAGCGCTTCCGCGCGCAGGGCGATCTCCAGGTCGAGCCGGTCGTCGGCGTTGTCGAGCCGCGCGCCGAACAGTTCGGTGAGCTGGTGCATGCGGTACCGGACGGTCTGCGGATGCACCTTGAGGATCTTCGCGATCTCGGGCGCGCTGCCCCGGGACTGCAGCCAGATCAGCAGGGTCTCGCCGAGCCGTGCGCGCTGTTTCGGCGTGAGGTCCCGGAACGGCTCCAGGCTGCGCTCGCACAGTTCGCGGACCAGGAATTCGTCGGCGAGAAGCCACAGCGTCGACAGGTGGTCCGCGCAGTGCGTGACCGGCGCGTCCGGCAGCACGCCGCGCTGGACCAGCCGCAGCGTCCGGCGCGCCCAGAGCAGCGACCGGGGCGCGTCGGCGAGCCGGACGGCGGGGCCGAGCACCGCGCGCCAGCCGGGCAGCCGCTCGGCGAGGTCGGCCAGATGCTCGTCCGGGGCTCCGGTGACCAGGCACGGTTCGGCGCCTTCGAAGTCGACGAGGACGTCCGGATGGAGGTCGGGGGTGGCGAGGCGATGCTGCCCGGAACGCGGTTCGAGGGCGACGACAGTGACCTCTTCCGGGAGCGCCCACTGCGCGGCGGCGGCCTGCGCGGCGATGGTCTGCGGCGCGGACGGCGGATCGGCGAGCAGCAGGTCGAGCAGCCGGCGCCGGCGGCGGGCCAGATTCCCGGCCGCGCGGGTCTGCGCCGCCGTGTAGCCCTCGATCGACAGCGCGGAGATCTCGTCGACGTAGGCGAAAATGGCTTCCGCGCTGGTGCAGAGCGTTTCCGCGGGGAGCCCGGCGGTCTGCCCGAACTCCGAGAGGTGCCGCCACGCCACCCGCCCGCCGACCCGGTAAGCGGTCTGCAGGCAGTCGAGGCTGCGGCCCTCGGCGAACTCGATCTTGCCCAGGTCGCGGAAGACCGCCGACCAGGCGGCGGCGGGAGCGGCCGCGGGCTTGCCGACGCTGTCGAGGCACTGCACGATCGCCTGCCGCACGCCCTGGGTGATGACGTGCCCGAACGCGCCTTCGATCGGCTGCCGGTACTCCGGCACCGCCAGCTGGACCTCGCGCAGGATGGCCGTCGCCAGCGGATCGACCCGCGGCGTGAAGCGGACCGCCAGCTCGCGGGGGAGCGACGCCCACAGCCCGAGCGCGCTGGAAGCCCGGACCGGCCGGGTTTCCGCGGGGCTCCGGGGGGCGGGCGGGACCGGCCCGGAACGCGGGCGGGCGGAAGGTCCGGCAGTGCGTTCGCCGGGGTGCGGCCGGTAGCCCAGCGGTGCGGGACGGACGAACCCGGAGTCCACGTCGGTCATGTTTTTATCCTTGCTGGCAACAAAACCGGCCTCTTCGCGGTCGAAGCCGATCCAGATTTTGCGGCACAGGCAACATAATTTCCCCGGAACGGCACTGTCAACGGGCCGGTGACCGCCGGGTCCGTCGCCCGTCCGGACTACACCCGAACGGGTGGAAACACCTGGGTGGAGGTGATACCTCCGGACGCCGCGAATGCTATCCGGATGACAATTTTCCGGCGGGCCTTTTCGCGTCCCCGCTCGAGGCGGCGAGCCGGGCGGCGACGTCGGCGACGGTGAGCCGCGCGGGCTCGGTGTCGGCGAGGAACTCGTTGAGCAGCAGGCAAAACCCGTCCGGGTCGGCCACGTGTGGAAAGTGTTTCGCGTTTTCCTGGACGACGAGCCTGCTGTGCGGCAGGAGCTCGGCGGTCCGCCGCCCGTGCGCGACCGGGATGAGCGGGTCGCGCGCGCCCCAGACCAGCAGCATCGGCACCGATTCGGCCAGGTACAGCTTCTCCGCGGCGCTCGCGCGCTGGCCGCGCAGGTCGATCAGGCTGCCCGCGATGGACAGGAACGCCCGCCGCCGCCCGGGATCGGCGAGGGAGCCGAAATGCCGGGCCAGCTCTCGTGTTTCAGTTTTCAATGACCCGCCGAGCCGCCTGCCGAGCCGCGCCGCCTCGCGGGCGAGCGCGAGCGTCGCCGGGTTGACGGCCAGCGCGAGGAAAGCGGCCGCGCCGGGCAACGCGGCGGCCCGGAGCGCCGGGCTCACCTCCGTGCCGAGCCCGGCGCTGCCGACCAGGACCAGCCGGTCGCACATTTCCGGGAATTGGTAGGAGAACTGCATCGCGATGCCGCCGCCCAGCGAATGCCCGACGACGGTCGCGTGCCGGACGCCGGACACCGCGAGCACATCCCGCACGATGCTCGCCATCGCGCCGAGCCCGTAGTCCGCGCGGGGTGCGTCCGAATCGCCGTGGCCGGGCAGATCCAGTGCCAGCACGCGGCGGTCGAAGGTGGCGCGGCGGTCGAAAACCGGGGTCCAGGTCGCCATGCTGCCCGCGATTCCGTGCAGCAGCACGACTGCTTCGTCGCCGGTGTCGGTGGCGGGCCGGTATTCGCGCAGCCGGACCCGTCGGCCGTGGAGGACGAGGGTGTACGTCTCGAGTGTCATCGGCAGCCTTTCTCGCGAATCCGAAATTAGGGCAGCCGCTCGCTTTCCCCGCTGTGGCAAACGCCACTTTCCGGGAATTCGGGACGCGCGTGACAGTAAAAGAAACGAAAAAACGTTCGCGGGTGCGGATTTTCCGGGACCGCCGAACGGCTTGTCGACATCGCGGCGGGGTCCGGGTCATCCTCGACGCATGGTCGCAATGACGCACCGGACGCACTGATGTCGTGCCGCGCGAGGATTCATTTCGCCCGCCAAGAGCACCGGCCGCCCTCGCCGCGGCCGCTCGGGAGACCGTGGCGGCGGGTGCTGCCAATGCCCGCGAGCAGGCTGGAGCGGGGCACCGGCCGGGGAATGCCCCGGATGACGACCGCGCGGCTGCTCCGCCTGTTCCGGCGCGCCCGGCGGCGCGGCCCTGGGGGCGCGCCACGCTTCGCTGAGGTCCGTGAAGGGCTCCTTGCCGGACTCAGATTCCCTCAAGGAGCCCTTCACGGACGTTCGCGGCGCAGGACCGCGCGCGTGGGCCGGTCGCGGGTTAGTTCTCCGTTGGACGGTGTGCCCGCATGAGGCGCTGGGCGCGCAGGGCGAGTTGCGTGCCGAGCCGGTCGTCGGTGTCCTTGGGCCGGTCGCCGAAAAGGAGTCCTTCACGGACGTTCGCGGCGCCGGAGCGCGCGCATGGACCGGTCGCCGGTCAGTTGTCCGTCGGACGGTGCGCCCGCATGAGGCGTTGGGCGCGCAGGGTGAGTTGCATGCCGAGCCAGTCGCCGAAAAGGAGTCCTTTACGGACGTTCGCGACACCGGGGCGCGCCCGTGGACTGGTCGCCGGTCAGTTGTCCGTCGGACGGTGTGCCCGCATGAGGCGCTGGGCGCGCAGGGCCAATTGCATGCCGAGCCGGTCATCGGCGTCCTTGAGCCGGTCGCCGAACAGCTCCTCCAGCTGCCGCAGCCGGTTGCGGACCGTCTGCGGGTGCACGCCGAGGCGCTGCGCGATCTCCGGCGCCCCGCCCCGGGTTTCCAGCCAGGCCAGCAGGGTTTCGCTCAGCCGGTCGCGTTGCTTGGCGCTCAGCGAGGCGAACGGGTCGAGGCTCTGCCGGGCCAGTTCGGCGGCCAGGAAGTCCTCGGCGAGCAGCCAGAGCGTGGCCAGGTGGTCGCGGCACCAGATGACCGGCCCGGGAGTTTCCGGCCCGGACAGCTGCAGCGCCCGGCGCGCGGTGCGCAACGCGGCCGGCGCGTCGGCCAGCGGCACGGTCGGCGACACCGCGGCCCGCCAGCCGCCGGGCATCGCCGCAAGCGGGGCCAGGTCGGCGTCCGGATCGACGGCGAGCAGATGCGGCTCCGGGCCGTCGAGGTCGGCGAGCACGCCGCCGCCGAGCAGTTCGGCCGGGAAGTCGCCGGCCTCGGGACCGCGCTCGAGGGCGACCATCGCGGCCGTTTCGGGCAGCGGCCAGCCCGCCCCGTTCGCCAGTTCGGCGATGCTGCTCGCCGCGCCTTCCGGGGCCTGGACGATCAGCTCCAGCAGCCGTCGCCGCCGGGCGGGCACGGCGCCCTCGGCGTCCGTTTGGGCCTGCTGGTAGCCGGCGATCGCGGTGGCGCACAGCTCGTCGACGTAGGCGAAGATCGCTTCCGCGCCGACCGAGATCACGGCCGGGTCGACGCCCGCGGCGACCACCGCGGGGTGCATCGCCCGCCACGCGACCCTGGCCCCGATCGTCGCGGTGTCCTGCAGCGCGTCGAGGTTGCGGCCCTCGCTGAACTCCATCGCGCCGCGGGCGCGGTAGAACGCGATCCACTGCTCGTGCGGCAGGTCCGGCGCGCCCATCGAGTCCACGCAGTGCAGCACCGCGTACTCGACGCTGCGGACCAGCACCTTCCCGAAAACCCCCTTGAGCGGCTGGCCGTAGGCCGGGACCGCGCGCTGGGTCTCCTGGATCATCGCGGCGGCGGCGTGCGCCGCGTGCGGGCGCAGGCACGCGCCGAGCGCGCGCGGCAGCGAGGCCAGCAGAGCGAAGCTGCGGTACTCGACCACGAATCCCCCTTCGAGGCGCTGGGACGGAGGGAGGTGAGCGTAGCTGAAAACGTGCGTCACTAAAAATGAACGATCGGCGCCCGAAAGAGCGACGCGAACCTGTCCTTTTGACACGGACGAGTGCGCGTTCTACGCTCCGTGCCAGCTGGTGCCGGTTATTCCTGAAACTTCAATTTCCGAGTGAGGGATTAAATCGCCATGCGCAGTTCCGCCGCTTCCGACGGCTCGGTGTGGGCGCGGATCCCGCGCCGGCTGGGCGACGCGGTGCGCCCGCGGATCCCGGAGATCGCCCGGGCGTGCGTCGACGCCATCGCCGCCGAGATCCCGGAATATTCCGGTTGCTTCGGCCGCGAACCCGGGCGGGGCGCCGCGATCGAGCAGACCCGGCGGGGGATCGAGCGGGACATCGACCGCGTGGGCGCTCCCGCGATGTGGCAGAGCGACCGGCTCGCCGATTTCCGCGCGCACGGGCGGACGGCGTTCCACGAGGGGCTCAGCCGGGAGTCGGTGCAGGCCGCGGTGCGCGTCGCGAGCCGGGTCATGTGGCGCTGGATCGCCGAAATAGCCCAGGAAACCGGCCTGTCCGGCGACGTCGTCTACGGGATGGCCGAGGGCATGCTCGGCGACGTCGAGACGGCGATGACGGCGGTCGCGGAGGGCTACAGCGCGGCCGAAGCGGAGCTGTCCGGCGACGGCGAGCGCAACCGCCGGGTGCTCCGCGCGTTGCTCGGCGACCGGCAACGGACCGAAGAGGACAGTCCGGCCGGGCTGCCCGAGCGGGTCGCGGCGGTGGTGTTCCGCGCGGTGCCGGGAGCGCCCGGGCTTCCGCCGGACCTGCTTCCGGACCACGTCATCGCGGACCTGGCGGGCGATCCGCCCGCGGCGCTCACCGCCGCGCCGGACGCCGACCTGGCGGGACTCGCCGGGCTGCCCGCGGGCTGGACCGCGGCGGTCGGCCCGCTGGTGCCGTCCGGCTCGGCAGCCGAATCGTTCCGGGTCGCCCGCCGCGCGGCCGGCCTGGCGGCCCGGGGGCTGCTGGACGCGCCGGGCCCGGTGGTCTGGTGCCGCGACCACGTGCCCGCCCTGTTGCTGCTCGCCGACGAATTCCTGGCGGCGCAGCTGGCCGAGACGACGCTGGCCCCGCTCGCCGGGCTTCCGGAGAAACGGCGCGAGCACCTGGCGGAGACGCTGCTGGCGCTGGTCCGGACGCGAGGCAGCGCCCCGGAGCTCGCGCGGATGCTGGACCTGCACCCGCAAACGATCCGCGCACGGCTGAAAACACTCGCGGAATTGTTCGGGAACCGATTGACCGACCCCGGCGAGCGGCTCCGGCTCGAGCTGGCGTTGCTGGCGGAACGGGCGCTCCCGGAGCGGGGCTGACGGGAGCGCCCGTTCCGCCGGGCGATATTTACGGAAGTTTAGCGACCAGCTCGCCGTCGATCTCCTTCGGACGAGCCGGTCGCGGAAAGACCCACCGCCGGTAACCGAACCAGCGGAACGCCGTGCCCGCCGCCGTGCCCAGGATCATCCCCGCGACGAAGTCGGCGATTTCCTGCGCCAGATACCCGATATGCGGCTCTTCGAGACGAAGCACGTACCGCGATACCAGCAGCGGCACGAGATTCACCGCGACCGCACCGGCATTGACCGCGAAGAACAGCGTCGCCTCTCGCAGCCGTCCGTGGCCGCCTCTGTCCACGAACGACCATTGCCGGGACAGGAAGTACGCGAAGGCCGTCGACGCGACCGTCGCGATCGCCAGTGCGGTCACCGGTTTCTCTTGCAGCACAGTGAGTTTGAGGCTGTAGTCGACCAGCACGGTGACCCCGTAGGCGGCCGCTCCGACGACGGCGAAGCGGAACAGTGCGCGCGGCCCGGGCACGGATCAGCAGTTCGACGTGGCCGGTTTGCCGGCGATCCGGTCCTTGATGAAGGACAGCACGTCGGCGTTGCCGGTGTAGACCAGCGTGATGTGGTCGGTGTCGTAGGTCTTCCAGGTCTCCTGGACGCCGGCGGCGCAGTACGTCTTGTGCAGGGCGTCGGCCTGCGCGAACTGCACCAGCTGGTCGCCGGTGGCGTGATACAGGAACAACGGGGCCTTCGGCGGGGTGGCGCCGAGCTTGTTCTCGGCCAGCCGAGCCGCCCACGCGGGCTGGATGTAGCCGGGACTCGTGGTGTAGTCGGCGATCTTCTGATTCGCGTACGTCGTCAGCAGCTCGAACGTGCACGCACTCTGCTTCATCTCGGCGAGCTTCGCACGGCCGTTGTCGCTGAGGAACGAATCGAGTTTCAGCTCCGGGTAGGCCTGGTCGAGGCCGAGCAGGGCGTAGGCGAAGACGCCGAAACCGAACTTGCCGTCGAGTTGCAGCGTCACCTGGACCAGGTCGGCGGGCACCCCGCCGGCGGCGATCCCGGCGAGATTCAGCTCCGGCGCGTACGACGGTTGCAGTTCGCCCGCCCACACCGCCGCGCCGCCGCCTTGGGAGTAGCCGCGGAAGACCACCTTCGACGTGCTGGAGAGCCCGGCGGGCGTGAGCCGTTGTGCCGCGCGGACCGCGTCGATCACGGCCGGGCCTTCGGACCGCCCCACGACGTACGTCGTCTTGGGGGAGCTTTGGTAGCCCTCGTAATCCGGGACCGCGACGGCGTAGCCCGCGTCGAGCAGGTCGTCGAGGCCGGGTTGCTCGTAGAAAGCGCCCATGTCGATCATCTTCGACGGAGCGCAGGCGAAGGCCGGACCGTGCGTGCCGGGGGCGAACGCGACGACCGGCGCGCTGGCCCGGTCCGCGTTCTTCGGCACCAGCACGGTGCCGGTGACCGCGTCCGGCTTCCCGAGTGCGTTGGTGGACAAGTACATCACCTGCCAGGCGTCGACAGACGCCTTGCGCGGCCCGGCCTTCGACGGCCGCCAGCGGATCACGTCGCCGGGTTTGCCCGCGGGCAGCGGGGAAGGCGGCGTGTAGAACGAGTCGTCGGGCGGGCCGGGGCTGGGCTCCGCCGCGGCGGCCGGGGCGAGCGCCGCGGCGAGGACGAGCGCGACCAGCGCGGCGAGCGCGCGGTGGGCGGTCACGAACTCGTCCCGTAAACGCGCTTGCAGGTGGGGGATTCGGCGAAGGCGAGGTTCAGCTCGGGGTTCGCCTTGAGGTCCTTGATCGGCCCCTCCGGGTCGGTGAGCTGGCCCATCGTCGCGTCGGCGGCGGCGATCGCCTGGTGCAGGCTCGCCTGGTCGTCGACCTTCGCCTGCTCCATCGTGGCCTTCGTCGCGGCGATCTTGTTCGTGGTCTCGCTCAGGTTGGCGGCGGCTTTGTCCACTGCGGACTGTCCGTCCGGGACGGGCGGCACGCCCGCCGCGCGAAGACCGCTCGCCATGTCGCCGAGTGCCGAGCCCAGCCGGTCGAGGAAGGCGACCATCGCGTCCCGCGTCTTGCCGGGCGCGGCGCTGTCGGCGGCGGGCGGCTGCGAGAGCTTCGCCGAGCCCGCGGCCACGCTGGTGCACACCTTGTCGACCCACGCGAGCGCCGCGGGGTCGGCGTGCCGGCCGGTGTCGGCGGGCGCGGCCGAGGAGCAGGCGGCGCACGAGATGAGCACGGCGGCCGACGTCGCCAGCACCGCGCTGTGCATTCTGTTCATGGTTTTCGAGGCTACGCAGCACGGTCGCGGACGGGCAAGAAAGGAATGCCCGATTGGCACGCGCATAAACATTTCCGGATTCGGTTTTGTCACCCGCGTCAGCGCCCCGTTCGTGCGGCGGTCGCGGGGAAAGTCGTCTGCGCCTGCTAGGAAAACGGCCCGCACGGCGTGCCGGGATGACAATTTGCCGGACTGCCCGGGAGATTTACGCGCCAGCCCTTGATCGGCGCTCTCCTCGCTCGCTAGCTTGCTGACCGGTAGCGATTACCGTTTTACCGCTCCGCCTTTTCGTATCACTGTTGATACCCGGAAGGACCATCGTGAGTCACCCAAGAGGCAAGAAGAAGACGGTCGTGGCCGCCGCGGCCGCGGGCGCGGCGGGGCTCGTCGCCGCCGCGCTGGTGGTCGGGGCCCAGGCCAGTGCCGCCGACCCGATCTCGCTGACCCTGAACTACCACTGCACCTTCCCGCTGGTCGGATCGCAGTCGCTGAAGGTGGTGATCAACACCGATCTGCCGCCCGCGGTGAACGCCGGGCAGGCGACCGGGGCGTTCGACATCAAGGCCGTGTCCACGATCAACGCGGACACGGTCAGCGGGCTCGGCCTGATCGGGGCCACGACCCTGGAAGGCAGCGCGACCGCGAGCGCGAAGGTGGCCGCACCCGGCCTCGACCTCCCGGTCAGCGTCCCGATCGCGCTGGACAAGACGAACATCCCGCCGTCGGGCGAGATGAACATCAACGCGACCGGCAAGACGCCGTCGCTCACGTTCACCCAGCCCGGCCAGGCGAAGATCACCGTGGGCGACCTCGCGCTCAAGGTCACCCCGCGCAAGGCGGACGGCTCGGTCACCGGGATCACCCCGGACGGCACCATCAACGCGCCGTGCACCCAGGACCCGGGCCAGAACAACACCCTCGCCACGATCACCATCAACGGCGGCGGCGGGACCTCGACCCCGCCGCCGACCTCGGACACGCCGCCCCCGACGTCCGACACGCCGCCGCCGACCTCGGCCACCCCGCCGCCGACCTCGGCCACCCCGCCGCCGACGTCGGACACGCCGCCGCCCGGGGGCACGAAGTTCGTGTTCGGCATCGACGGGAAGACCGCGCTGAAAGCGCTCGGCAGCACCGCGCCGATCAAGGGCGGTTTCGACGCCGACGTGGACATCGCGGCCAAGAAGTTCACCGGCTCGCTGAAGCTCGACGCGACCAAGACCGACTTCAAGCTGCTCGGGTTCCTGCCGGGCAGCGCGGACGTCAAGGTCGTGCAGAACGGCACGCAGAGCGGCGAACTGGTCGGCACCGGGTTCAAGGCGCACATCAAGTTCGACGTCTTCCTGCCCACGGTCAACCTGTTCGGCTTCCCGATCAGCACCGACCCGAAGTGCGGCACGGTCAGCCCGTCGACCAGCGAGATGAGCACCGGCGACGGTTTCGACCTGCTCAAGGGCGGGAAACTGACCGGGACCTACGCGCTGTCGGCGTTCCAGAACTGCGGTTCGTTCAACGACTGGATCAGCGCGTTCGCCAAGAGCGACGGCAACACGCTCGACCTGAACCTCGCCCGCCAGTAATCCGATCTGCCGGTCCCCGCCGCGCCGCGGCGGGGACCGGTGCCATGCCCTCGGAAAGGGGGAAACCGTGCCGAAAGCCCGGTGGTTGCTCGCGGCGGGTCTCGCCTGCCTCGCCGTCGCCTGCCTGGCTTCTCCCTCGGCCGCGGCGACGCAGGTCGACAAGAAGCTGAGCTACACCTGCCCGTTTCCCCTGATCGGGGAACAGAAACTGGACGTCGAGGTGAAGGCGTCGTTCGACGTACCGTCCGCACCGGGCGGCACGCTCACGACGTCGGGTCTCGCCGTCTCGGTGGTCGTTCCGGACAAAGCCACGCGCGGCTTGGCACTAGTCGGCGCAGCGGGCGTCGAGGGGACTGCCGCCGCAGAAGTAACGCTGGCCAACGGCTCCCTGACTCTGCCGGTAACCGTGCCGCTCACCGTGGCGAAGACGACGCTGCCGCAGTCGGGTCCGTTCACCGCTCAAGCGACCGGCTCGGTACCGCCGATAGTGGTCCCGAACGCAGGCAAGACGACGGTCACTCTCGGCGGCTTCAGCACCCGGCTGACCCCGAAGAAGGCCGACGGATCGTTCACCGGACTGGGCTCGTTCACCTCGGACTGCACACTCGACCCGGGTCAGGATTCGGTCCTGCTGAGCTTCGACGTCGGCACCACGCAGAGCGGCTACCACTACAGCCTCACCGGCACGACGACGGTGAAGGCATTGGGCACGACGGTGCCGCTCAACGGTTCTTTCGCCGTCACCACGGAGCCGTCTTTCAGCGACCGCCCGGCATTCGACCCGGCTCAAGCGGCGTTCAAGCTCTTCGGATTCGTGCCAGGCACCGCCGAACTGCGCTTCGCCCCAGACGGCGAGCAAACCGGCTCGTTGGGCGACGGGGGTTTCGTCGCGCACACGAGCCTCACGTTGGCGGTTCCGCAAGTATCGCTGTTCGGCCTGCCCGTCGCGGACCAGAACTGCCGCACGAGCGCCCCGATCCCAGTCGACTTGCGCACTGGCACCGGGTTCGCGTTGGCCGCCGGTGGCCCGGTGACCGGGATGTATGCGATCCCGCCGTTGACTGACTGCGGTGCCTTCACCGGGTACCTCAGCTCGTTGTTTCGGGGGGAAGGGAACGCTTTCGCTGTCGCGTTGACGGCACGGTAGACCCCGGGGGATCGGGAAGCGGGGCGCGGTGCTCGCCTAGGCTGTCGGGCGAGCGCCGTGTTCCGGCTGCGCGCGGGGTGGTCTCCGGCGGGTGAGTGGCGTCAACGCGAGTCCGGTCACGAGAAACACCGCTGCCAGGCTGAACCAGCCTATCTGGGTGCCGGTGCTCGCGAACCAGCCGAACAGGGACGGTGCGACGATCATGCTCAGGTCGAATCCCATGTTGTAGAAGCCCTGGTACCGGCCGAGCGCCGACTCGGGTGCCAGGTCGTAGAGAAAGCACCAGGAAGCGGTGCCGTACAGCACTTCTCCGCCTACGACGGCCAGCGCGATCCCGACGATCGCGGCGACAGCGATAGCACCGCGATCGGCGAGCGCCCCGACCGGAAACAGCACGGCAGCCGCGGCGAGGAGGAGCGCGCCGAGCCGGGCCGCCCTGGCTGCCGTCGGCACACCGGTCACCCGGCGGCTCACCGGGATCTGGCAGACCACGATGCCGCCTGTCTGCACGACCAGCGCCACCGAGACCAGCCACAGCGGGACGTGCATCCGGCCGAGAACCCACAACGGCAACGCGATGGTGATCATCGACTCCGACAACGTCAGCACGCCGTTGGCGATCGTCAGCAGCACGAACCGCCGGTCCCGCACCACGTTCGCCCGGCCCGCACCCGGCTCGTCCGCCCGCGCCGGATCCGTCCGCTTCGGCGCGAGGCGCTTCCCGGCTGTCCGAACCAGCATCCCGGCGACCACGAAAGTCATTGCCTCGACGGCAAAACTGACCCGGAACGCGACAATCGACCCGAATCCCAGCACCAGCGCGCCAAGGCTGAGGCCGACAACCATCGCGACATTGCTCAGCGATTTCAGCACCGCTCGGTACGGCACCCGATGTTCGGCATCGACAGCCCGTCCGATCAGCGCACCGATCACCGCCGCACTGCCTCGGCCGCATGCCACCAGCACGCTCAGCAGAACGAGCGCCACCCAGCCCGGCGCGACGGTGAAGCTCAAGGTGGCTATGCCCATCAGCCACACCAGCGCCGCGTAAACGGCGTGTCCGTCGCGCCGATCGGCCAGCCATCCCGCCAGCGGCCCCGCCGCGATCCCCACCACCGCGGCGACACTCATGCCCGCCCCGTAGACCGAGGGAGACAGGCCGGCGTAGCGGATCAGGTAGATCGCCAGCGAGGAGTAGGACAGGCCGGTGCCGAGGTAAAGGATCGCCATCGAGACCGCAAAGAACCGTTCCTTCTTCCCCCTGAGTTCATCCAGCGAGAGGGCATCCCGCAAAGACTTCATGGAGTGACCGTAGGGGCGGATGAACAGCCTCAACGCCGCTTCGGCGAAGTTTCGCGGACGACGAAGCAACGTACGCCGCTATATATCGTCCTAGGATATATGTGGAGCATGGTGCGAAGCCCGCACGCAGCGGAAGCACGAGCATGATCGGCGCCGAGACGAAGTACCGCGCCCTGGTCCGCGTCCTCCCGGCCTGGTACCGCGCCGACCGAGCCGAGGAGATGGTCGGAGCCCTGCTCGACCTGCATGACGAGCAGGATCGCAAGGCGCTGTGGAGCGAACTGTGGGCGGTGCTGGCGCTGGGCGTACGCACCCGGTTGGCAGCCCGGGCGGCACCCGCCCGAACAGTCGCCCTCGGTGATCTCGTGCGGCAGGTCGCGCTCCTCGGCCTGCTCTGGGACGTGCTCAAATCGGCCTGCAACGCCAGCAACACGCTCTGGATGCTCCGCACCCTCTCCGGCTCCTACCCGAGCACCTTCCGCGCCGCGCTGACGTCGGACCTGATCACCGAGCTCATCCCGCTGGCCGCCGCGCTGATCCCGCTCGTCCTGCTGGTCGACGGCTGGCGCCGCCTGGCGCGGGTCGCTTGCGTGACGATCCTGACCGCCGGCGCGATCTGGTTCCTGATCAAACATCCCAGCCCGGAAGCGGCCGCGTACTTCGCTCCGCAGTGGCTCCCGCTGGTGCTGTTGCTGCCAGCCTTCCACTCCGACGCCCCACTGCCCCCGACGCGACCGTGGTGGTGGGCCATCGGCGGAAGCCTGCTCCTCGCGCCCGTCCTCGCGCTCAGGTTCGGGCTCCCCGGCGGCCTCGACCGGCTCACCGGGTTGTCCCCGCTCGTCTGGCTGTGCGCGATCGCCGGAGCCGGCTACCTGCTGCTCCGGCTCCGCTCCGAACCACGCCCGGCATGGACGTTCGCGCTGGCCCTGTGCATCGCGCTGGCGTTGGTCCAGAACCTGGTGCTGAAGAACGGCATCATTCCGTTCGACGAGATAGTGCTCGCGCAGGTTTGCTCCGCCGGGGTGATCGTGGTGGCATTGACCGTCGTGGGGATTCGCGATTACCGCAGGGTTGTGGTGAAGCGCTGAGGTCGGCGGAGTCCCTGCGACACCGCGGTGAGCGCACCTTCACCCCGGAAACCGAGCCGAAAGCCATTCGCCGATCTCCGCCGCCGCCAGACTGGCCCCGGTAGGTTCGCCAGGCCGAAGCGGGCCGCCGAAATGGGTCCCCGGTACCTGACGATGCTCGACATCCTCGGCACCCAACGCAGCGACCATCGCTTTCGCGTCGTCAGGGAAACAAGCCGCGTCTCCGGTCAGTTCCACGAACAGCGACGGAGTCCGCACGCCCGGCGCGCAGCGCAGGAAGGACGCATTGCTCGTGTTCGCCGACCAGGTCGACAGCCACGCTTCCGGGGTCACCAGTCGGGCGAAGCCGACCAGGCCGTAGTCGGTCAGGTCGGGGCGGCGGCCGAACAGCGAGCCGTACGGGCGCTCGTTCGGGTCCAGGGACAGGTCGACGAAACGCAGGTCGGCGTCGGTGCGGTAGATCGTCAGGATCCGGGGTGCCAGTGACGCTCGGCGGTCCGCGGGGTCCTGGGTGGTCTTGAACCGGGCGCGGGCTTCGGCGGCGAGGGCGACGCGGGCGCGGGCTTCCGCGTCGATGCGGGCGATCCGGGCGGCTTGAGCTGTGCGGTAGCGCTCGATGAAGTCAGCGGAATAAGCCGAAGACGACGGGGGAGGGGCGAAACCGTTGGCGGCCGAGAACGGGTCCAGGTCTGGGAGCACAGAGAGCGGATCCGACTCGTCGGCGACTGACGGGTCGATCAGCCGTTGCAGCAGCGCGCCTTGGCCGGGGTGCGGGGCGAGAAACACGGCGCCGTCCGGGGCGGGCAGGTCTGCGGACGCCAGGTCGACCGGTCGGCCGGACGGGGCGGCGGTGAGTCGTCGTTCTGGAGGCAGTCCTGCTTGCTGGTGGTAGAACGCGAACAGGGTGCCGCCGCCGGAGTGGCCTAGCGTGACGCGCGCGGAGAATCCCTTCTCCCGCAGGAAAACCTGACCGGCGGCGACGTCCAGCAGGGCCTGTTCGTGGATCAGGTTCAGGTCGTTGTTCGGCGAGCGCGTGCCTTGCGTCCACACCGCGAAACCCCGTGCCACCAGTTCCGGGACGAGCACGTGGTGGGTCGTGTCCATCCGCGGATGCATGATCGACACGACGGTGTCGGCACCGGGCAGTGCGCGCAGCACGCCGGAGACTTTCGCACCGTCTAATGTGGTCAGTTCATGGGCGGAAGTGACGGTGCCAGAAGGGATTTCGACGTTGTCGACATACCGTCCGGCGCCAAGTCGCGCGGTCATCGTGCTTCCAACCGCAGCGCGTCCTTGTCCCACTGCGTGATTTTCGCGTCCAGCAGGCCCGCGATGCTGCTGTACCAGACAGCGTGCCGGCAGCCGGTGGCGCGGCGATCGATCACGATCGGACCCGGTGCGCTGAGTTTGAAATACGCGCCGACCCGGTCGACGGTGACGGTGTCGGCTTGGGCCGCGACCGCCACGATCGGCTGGTTTTCGGGAACATCCAACAAGAACACGGCAGTCATCGCGCGGGCACCTCCGCCGCCGAAGACCGCTCGACGATGAGTTCCGCCTTGCGGACCAGCAGTGCGTCCATCGACGGCGCCGGGCCGGACACGACGTCGAGGAGGGCGTCGATGGTGAGGTTCGCGTCGAGGTCTTCCTGCGGCGTCACCGGACGCAGTGCCCGGGTGATCTCGACCATGTAGCCGTTGGGGTCGTGCGTGTAGATCGACTCGATGGTCTCGTGCTGGATCTGCATTTCGACCGGCCACTCGCTCGCGTCGAGCCGGCGGCGGTACTCCAGGAGGTGCTCCTCGCTGTCCACGTGGATCGCGAGGTGGCGCGAGCGGATGAAGAAGAGCGGCACGTCTTCGGCGAACTTCGCGTACACGTCGCCCTGCGGGCCGCCGTCGAACTGGTCCAGCCCGAAGTAGTAGAAGAACGCGAGCCGGTCGTTGTTGCCGATGTCGAAGAAGAAGTGGATGAAATCCGGGTGCTGCTCCGGGCCCCAGCCCGCGGCGCAGATCGAGTGCACCACGGGGAAACCGAGGGTGTCCCGGTAGAAGCGGACCGTCCCGGCCGGGTCGAACGTGGGGAAGGCGACGTGGTCGACGCCCTTCACCAGGTGTGTTTCGGACATGCTGGTTCTCCTTTCCGGCGGTATCAGACAGTGGCGCGGGCGCGCAGGAGACTGCCCGCGCCGTCGATCGAGACGTCGAGGCCGAGGCTGCGCAAAATGCTGTACGCGCCGGCGGTCGCGGCGGAGAGGACGGGAATCCCGAACTCCTGCTCCGCGGGTTCGATCAGGCTGAGCGAGGGCATCTGCACGCAGCAGCTGAGCACCAGAGCGTCCACATCGGACAGATCAAGCGACCGGGCGGCCGCCATCACCCGTTCGCCAGGGATGCAGCCGACCTCGTTGTTGTCGGACACTTCGAGCGCCCGCCAGCCGGCGATCTCGAACCCCTCCGCCTCGAGATAGTCCACGACCTGCTGCGCGAGCGGCTTCAGGTACGGCGTCACCAAGGCGACCCGCCGGGCGCCGAGTGCGCGCAGACCTTCCGTCAGCGCACCGGCGCTGGACCGGACGAGGGCCTCGGACCCGCCGGTGGCGAGCTGCTCGGCGACGGCGGACTCGACCCGCCGGTGCTCACCCGGGCCGCCGACCATGACGGCCACCAGGCACGCGTACAGGATCACCTCCGGCGAAGCGTCCGCGATCTCCAGGACGCATCGCTCGCGCTGGGCGTTCATCGCCGCGAGGCCTGCCGGCGAGACGGTGTGCATGCGCATCCGCGTCGAGTGGAACGAGAACTCCGCGGAGGGGTGCCTCGCGAGGAGGGCCGGCATCTCGGTCTCGACGGTGACGTTGCTGCTCGGTACGACGAGCCCGATCCGGTGGGTGCTCATGCGGGTCCCCTCACTTCCTTGCGTCTACGACGAGTATTCGACGCTCATGTAAAACAGTCAAGTCGTCCGCGCAGGCAGAGGGCGATGCACACATCCCCTTGACTTTTTCTGCGCAAGCGTCGAATAATCGTCATAGTAGTCGAACCAGTGATCTGGGTCACCTAGGATCGTTCAGCTCAAGGGAGAGCGGAGCTCATGGCATACGTAATCGGAGTGGACGTCGGCGGCACGTTCACGGACGCCGTCCTCGACGACGGCGAGGGCCTGGTGCTCGCGGGCAAGACCGCCTCCACCCCGCCGGACTACTCGGACGGCGTGATGGACGTGCTCGGCGTGCTCGCGGAGCAGCTGGGCGTCCCGGTGGCGGAGATGCTGTCCCGCACCCACCACATCGCGCACGGCACCACCTCGTCGCTCAACGCGCTGGTGATGAACCAGGTCCCGGACATCGGCTTCCTGACGACCAAGGGCCACCGCGACTCGATCTACATCATGAACGTCGAGGGCCGCTACCTCGGGCGCGCGCCGGAGGAACTGCAGAACCCGATCGGGCAGAGCAAATCGCACGGGCTGGTCCGCAAGCGCCACGCGCTGGAGGTCACCGAGCGCGTCGACCGCGACGGCCGGGTCGTCGTCCCGCTGAACGAGGACGAGGTCCGCGCCGCCGTGCGCGCCATCGTCTCCGACGGCATCTCCGCGATCGCGGTGTCGCTGCTGTGGTCGTTCCGCAATCCCGCGCACGAACAGCGGATCCGGGAGATCGCGCACGAGATCGACCCCGGCCTGTTCGTCGCGATCTCCAGCGAGGTGTCCCCGCGCATCCGGGAGTTCGCGCGCAACGCGACCACCATCATGAGCACCCAGGTCGGCCCGGGCCTGCGCGACTACCTCGGCGAGCTGGAGAGCAAGCTGCGCAAGAAAAAGCTCGCCGGTCCGCTGCTGGTGATGCAGAGCAACGGCGGGGCCGTCGCCGCTTCCGAGGCTCCGGGCAACGCGATCTCCACCGTCGGCTCGGTGCTCACCGGCGGCGTGGTCGGCGCGGTGTCGCTCGGCGAGCAGCTGGGCCACCGCAACATCATCGCCACCGACGCGGGCGGGACCACCTTCCTGGCCGGGCTCGTCGTCGACGGCGAACCGGTGCGGTCGTCGACCACGATCATCAACCACCATCCGATCAACGTGCCCACCCTCGAGGTGCACGCCATCGGCTCCGGCGGCGGCGCGATCGCGTGGATCGACGCGGGCGGCAATCTTCAGATCGGCCCGCACAGCGCGCAGGCGGTCCCCGGCCCGGCCTGCTACGGCAACGGCGGCACCGAACCCACCAACACCGACGCGAATCTGGTGCTGGGCATCATCCCCGAACGCGGCCTGCTGGGCGGGCGGCGCGCGCTCGACGTCGGACTGGCCCGCGACGCGATCCGTACCCGCATCGCCGAACCGCTCGGGCTGAGCGTCGAAGAAGCCGCCGCGGCGATCTACGAGGTGCAGAACGCGCAGACCGGCGACCTGCTGCGGAAAACCGTGGTCGAGGCCGGACACGACCCGCGCGACTTCATCGTCTACGCCTTCGGCGGTTCCGGCCCCGCGCACTGCGGCCGGTACGCGCAGGAGATCGGCGCCACGGACGTCGTGGTGCCGCTCGGCCAAGTCGCTTCCGCGTTCTCCGCGTACGGGCTCGCCTCGTCGGACATCGTGCTGGCCAAGGAACTTTCCGACCCGGCGGCGCTTCCGCTCGACCCGGTCCGCGTGCAGCGCAACTTCGAGGAGCTCGAGTCCGAGGTCCGCGAGATGCTCGAACGTCAGGGCATGCAGTTCTCGGCCGTCGAAATCGAGCGCGAGATCGACATGCGCTACACCATGCAGCTGGCCGAGGTGGCGACCCCGATCCCCAGCGGCGACCTGGCCGCCGAGGACGTGGCGAAGGCGGCGGATCTCTTCGAAGCCCGCTACGCCACGCTTTTCGGGCAGGACAGCGGATTCCGCGAGGCCGGCATCCAGGCCATCACCTACCGCGTCCGCGGCACCGGCGTCCTGCCGTTCTCGCCGACCCTGCCCGAACTCGAAAAGGCGGACTCCGCGGACGCGTCCCCGGCGCTCACCGGCACCCGGAAGGTGTGCCTCGGCGCGAGCCAGGGCTACGCCGACACCGCCATCTACGACTACACGAAGCTCCGCGCGGGCCACGTGCTGCGCGGTCCCGCGGTGATCGAGGTGCCCACCACCACCGTCGTGGTCCCGCACGGCACGACCGGGACCGTCGACCGGCTCGGCAACCTGCACATCGCTCTCGACCAGGCCTGAGCCCCAAGGAGAACTGGCATGACCGCACCGATCCCCGGCTCGGAAATCTTCTCCAGCCGCCCGCTCGACCCCGACGCGCTCAGCCGGGCCGTCGGCGGGACCGTCCCGCTGCACACCGTCACCCAGGACCAGATCGACGCCGTCGACCCGCTCACCTACGAGGTGATCCGGCACCGGCTGTGGTCGGTCACCGACGAGATGGGAGAGGCGCTCAAGCGCATGTCCGGTTCCCCGATCGTCACCGACGCCAACGACTTCGACTTCGCCGTCAGCGACGAGGTGGGCCAAGAGGTCCAGGTGGGCCTTTACAACACGATGCTCGTCGGGGCCGTCGACCTCGCGATCTACTGGACGCTGGAGCACCGCTCCGCCAACCCCGGCATCGCCGACGGCGACATGTTCCTGTGCAACGACCCCTGGGTCGGCGGCGGGCTGCACCAGAGCGACGTCATCGTGTACCAGCCGATTTTCCACGACGGCAAGCTGTTCGCGTGGACCAGCGCGATCTGCCACGAACCTGATCTCGGCGGTTCCGGCCTCGGTTCGTTCGACCCGGGAGCCAAGGACGTCTTCTCCGAATCGGTGCCGACGCCGCCGATCAAGGTGGTCCGCGACCGCGTCCTGCAGCGCGACGTCGCCGACGCCTGGACCCGCCGCTCGCGCGTCCCGATGCTTGTGGGCCTCGACCTGCGCGCCAAGATCGGGGCCAACACCGTCGGCCGCGACCGGCTCCTCGCGGTGATCGAGCAGTACGGCGCGGACACCGTCAAGGCCGTGATGAAGCGGATGATGAACGACTCCGAGGCGCGGTTGCGCACCAAGCTGCGCGGGCTGCCGGACGGCACCTGGAAGGCCACCGGTTACCAGGACCAGGCGTCGACCGGCGACCGCCGGCTGCACAAGATCACCGTCGCGATGACCAAATCGGACGATCGCCTGGTCTTCGATTTCACCGGCACCGACCCGCAGGCGGGCGTCATCAACTGCACCTACGCCGGGATGCGCGGCGGAGTCATGCTCGCTGTGCTGCCGGTGCTGGCCGGCGACATCCCGTGGGCCGCGGGCGGGCTGATGCGCTGCTTCGAGCTGATCTCCGAAGAGGGCACCATCAACAACGCCACCTTCCCCGCCGCGGTCAGCCGGGGCCCGATCGGACCTGCCTGGCTCACCGGGAACCTGATCGCCGAATGCCTCGCGCAGATGCTCGACCGCGACGTCGACCTCGGCAAGAGCGTCCAGGCGTCGTGCTGCGGGACGTGGGACACCGCGATCGTGGCCGGGCTGGACGAGCGCGGCGAGCAGCCGGCACCGTTCCTGAACATCCTGATGGAGCCGATGGCGGGCGGCTACGGCGCGCGTCCGGTGGCCGACGGCATGGACACCGGCGGCCTGTTCTGCATTCCGATGGGTCGGATCCCGGACACCGAAATGACCGAATTCCTCTACCCGTTGCTGACGCTCTGGCGCCGGGAAGAACCCGACTCGGGCGGACCGGGGCGGATGCGCGGCGGGGTGAGCGCGTCGCTCGCCGTGACCCCGTACGGCAGCAGCTTGCCGATGGGGCTGGTGTTCGCGTCCGCAGGGAAGGCCGTTGCGCAGAACGGCGGCCTCGCGGGCGGACTCCCCGGCAACACCGGTCTCGAGATCCTGGCGCGCGATTCCGGAGTGCAGGAACTGCTTTCGTCGGGCCAGCTGCCGGGCAACCTCGAAGAACTCAATGGCACCAAGGAAATCGGCGCTTGCTACGCGGAGAGCTACCTGGCTCCCGGCGAGGTGCTGTACATGCACTGGCAGGGCGGCGGAGGCTACGGCGATCCGCTGCGCCGCGATGCCGACGCGGTCGCCTGGGATGTGGCCAACGGCAAGGTGACCGCTGAAGGTGCCCGCACCAACTACGGCGTCGTGATCGCGAACGGCGAACTCGACGAGTCCGCCACCGCCGAGTTGCGCGCGAGGATGCTGGACGAGCGGCGCGACCGTTCCGAGACGCCGCTTTCCCAAGAGGCGACAGTGGATCTGCGCAACGCGCGCCGGATCGACGACAACCTGGCCGAGGTCACCATCGGCGAGGCCCGCGTGATCGCCTGTGCGCACTGCGGCCGGCTGCTGGGCGACACCAAATCCGGGAAGCTGGCGCTGGCCCGCTACGAGGGGCCGTCGAGCGCGGCGGGACCGCAGGTGGTTTCGGCTCCGTCGGAGTACGTCGACGCCGAGGTCGTGTTCCGCCAGCAGTGCTGCCCGGGCTGCTGGTCGGCGGTCTACTCCGGCGTCGTTCCGGCCGACCACCCCGACCACGTCGGCGAACTGACCGCGCTGCTGACCGCCGCGCCGATCGACTGAGGAGCATTCAGTGACCGCATCCGACTGGGACGGGCGAGTGGTCCGGTACCCCGCCGATCGCGCCCGCCGCTACCGGGAGAGCGGCGAATGGAGCGACCTGCCGATCAGCGCGCGGCTGCACGAATCCGCGCTGCGGCAAGGCGATCGCCCCGCGCTCATTACCGCAGAAGGTGCCCTCACCTACCGCGAACTCGACGAGCGCACTGACCGGATCGCCGCCGGGCTGCGCAGCCTGGGCCTGCGCCGGCTCGACCCGGTGCTGTTCCAGTCGACCAACCGGACGGCGATCGTGCTCGCCTGGTACGGCTGTCTCAAGGCGGGCCTGGTGCCGGTGGCGACGCTGGCGCAGCACCGGATGCACGAGATCGGCCACATCAGCCGCAAGGTCGGCGCGGCGGCGCATCTGGTCGAGGCCGGGCTCGGGTTCGACCTGGTCGCGTTCGCCCGCCAGGTCGCCGAGGGACATCCGACGCTGCGCACCGTCCTCACCGTCGGCGCGCCGGAAGGAACGCACCGGATCGAGGACCTCGGCGCCGGGATCGATCCGGCGCGAGCACGGGCGTTCGTCGAAAGCGTCGAGGCGGAAACCGATCCGCAGGACGTCGCGGTGTTCCAATTGTCCGGCGGGACAACGGGAGTGCCGAAGGTGATCCCGCGGATCCACGCCGAGTACTGGAACAACGCGCTCCTGTACGCCCAGGCGCTGGGATGGGACGCCGACACCCGGCTCGCGCACCTCATCCCGGTCATCCACAACGCCGGCATCTCCTGCGCACTGCACGCCGCCCACTCGGTCGGCGCGACCCTGATCCTGGCCAATCCCGACCACGTCGCCGCGTTCGCGCTGATGGCGGAGCACGGCGTGACCGACGTCCTCATCGGGCACGGCCACTACCAGGCGCTCCGATCAGCCGAGTTCGACGCGGTCCTCCCCACGGTCCGGCGCACGGTGCTGTCCGGGGCGAAGGTTCCGCCGGACGTGTTCCGGCGCGTGGACGACGGCGAAACGCGGTGGGCCGGACAGATGTTCGGGATGTCCGAGGGGATGTTCCTGGCGAGCCGGGCCGGCGATCCGGAAGCCCTGCGCACGACGACCGTCGGCACGCCGATCGCGCCTTCGGACGAAGTCCGGATCCTCGAACCGGGCACCGAGACCGAAGTGCCGGACGGCGCGGTCGGCGAGTTGTGCTGCCGCGGCCCGTACACGATCCCGGGCTACTTCGACGCGCCCGAGCACAACGCGGTCGCGTTCACCTCGGACGGCTTCTACCGCACCGGCGACCTCGCCGCGGTCCACGTCGTCGACGGCCGCCGGCATGTGTCGATCGAGGGCCGGATCAAGGACCTGATCAACCGCGGCGGCGAGAAGGTCAACGCCGAGGAGGTCGAGGTGCTGCTGATGAAGCACCCGGACGTCGCGATCGCCTCGGTGGTCGCGATGCCCGACGCGCGGCTGGGGGAGAAGGCCTGCGCGTTCCTGGTGTCCGCGACCGGGCAGACCCTGACGATGCCCGAGGTGCAGCGGCATCTGGACGGGCTCGGCGTGGCCAAGTTCAAGTGGCCCGAACGCCTGGTCTGGGTGCCGGAACTGCCGAAGACCAACGTCGGGAAGATCGACAAGAAGCGCCTCCGGGCCGAAGCGGCGGCACCGCTCGCGGCCGGACCGACCCCGCGAGGAGCCGGAGCATGAAGCTCGACACCATCGCCGTCCTCGGCGGAGGGCCGGGCGGCCTGTACGCCGCCCGGCTGCTCAAACGCAGTCATCCCGGCGCCGAGGTGACGGTTTACGAACAAGGCGTGCCGGACAAGACCTTCGGATTCGGCGTCGGGCTGGCATCGCGGACGCAGCGGAATTTGCGGCTCGCCGACGAGGAATCGCTCGACAGCATCGTCGCCGCCTCGCACGGGCACGAGATGTCGATGCGCGTCGGCGACTCGGAGGTGCGTCTCGCGCACGGCGAACTGCTCGCCATCGGACGCGCGACCTTGTTGTCCGTACTGCAAAAGCACGCCGAAGCCGCCGGAGTGGAGCTGCGCTTCGGCGAGCGCCGGGCGGTGTCGGAGCTCGATGCCGACCTGATCGTCGCCGCCGACGGGATTTCGAGCGCGACCCGGACCGACCTGGCCGAGGAGTTCGGTCCGGAGATCGCCGAGGGCGAGGGCCTGTATCTGTGGTGCGGCACCGACTTCGCGCTGCCGCGGGCGATCTTCACCCCGGTCACTACCGAGCACGGCACCTTCGTCGCGCACGCCTATCCGTACGCCGCCGACCGCAGCACCTTCCTGATCGAAACCGACGAGCAGACGTGGCGGCGGGCGGGATTCGACGTTTCGACCCGCGAGACGCCCAACGGAGACAGCGACCAGCGCTCGCTCGGCTACCTCCAGGAGGCGTTTTCCGAGACCCTGCAAGGAAACCGGCTGATCGGCAATCGAACCAAATGGCTCCGGTTCCGCACGATCCGGTGCCGCCGCTGGCACACGCGCAACGTGGTCCTGCTCGGAGACGCCGCGCACACCGCGCATTACTCGATCGGTTCCGGGACGAAACTCGCCATGGAGGACGCGATCGCGCTCGACCGGGCCGTGCTCGTCGCCGACGGCCTCGACGACGCGCTCGCCGCATACGAGGCGGAGCGGCGGCCCGCCGTCGAACACCTGCAGTCCATCGCCGAACGCTCGATGGCGTGGTGGGACTCGTTCCCGGAGCGCCTGTCGATGCCGGTGGAGCAGCTGATGGTCGCGTACATGACGCGGGCCGGGAAGGTGCCCGTCGACCGGTTCGCGGAGTCCGCGCCGCAGGTCGCCGTCCCCGGTCTCGCCGCGTTCGGCGGGGTCGGGACCGACGAGGTCCCGTGCCCGGCCTCGGTCACGGAGTGGATCCTCGACCGGCCACTGACCGCGGGCGGGCGGAGGTTCCCCGGCCGCACCGCTCCGGAGGCGCTGCGGACCGCGGCCGGGACGCTGCCGGTCGAGATCTCGGTCCGGCCGTGGAGCCCCGAGGCGGCCGAACTGATCGCGGGCCTGCCACCCGCGAGCGCGTACTGGCTGACCGGCCCCGGCGACCGGGAGGCGACCCTCGACCGGCTGGACCTCGGCGAGCGCATCCGCCGCGCGACCGGCGCGCTCCTGGTCGCGGACGTGCCCGCCGGGTTCCGGGCCGTCGCCGCGGGCGCGCTCGCCAGCGAGCGTGTCGATCTCGTGGCCTTCACCGGGTGATGGACTAGCCTTGGCCGCTATGACTTCCCCTGCCGCCGACCCGCCGCCCAAACGCCGGGGCCGCCCCAGCGTGCGGCGCGAACTGGTCGAACGGGAGATCAAGGAGAACGCCGCCCGGCTGTTCGCCGAGCGCGGGGTCGCCGGGACGACGCTGCAGGACATCGCCGACGCGACCGGCCTGACCCGCCAGGCGGTCTACCACTACGTGGCGAGCAAGGACGACCTGTTCGCCCAGCTGGTCAGCGAGATCGCCGACCAGCCCGCCCAGCTGCTGCGCGAGATCAACGCGCTGACGGACCTGAGCCCGTCCGCGAAGCTGCGGCGCATGGCACAGACGCTGGCGCTGCACCAGATGGCCGACCCGGACCGGTTCCGGCTGATGATCCGGTCGGAATCCGACCTGCCGGAGCACCTCGCGAAATCCTACCGGGCGAGCCGAAGGCGCGTGCTGAAGGAACTCGTCGAGGTGATCGACGGCGGCATCGCCGACGGAAGCTTCCGCAACGTCAACGCGCGCACCGCGGCGCTCGGCGTCATCGGCATGCTCAACTGGATCGCCTGGTGGCACCAGGAAGGCGGCGACGACCAGGAAACCGCCGACCAGCTCGCGGAGATGGCCGTGCGCACCGTCCGGAGCGACGACCGCGCACCGGAATCCCCGACGGTGGAAGGGATTCTCGCCAACGTCCGGCTCGAGCTGGATCTGGTCGAGAGGCTGGCCCGCCCGGACGAATCCGGGCGGGCGTAAGACGTCCGGCGCGCGGCCAGTTCGGTCAGGCCCGCGCGGACAGCTCCTTTCGGACCCGGTCGGTCACGGCGTTCGTCGAAATGCCGTAGCGGTCGTGCAACGTCGGGAGCGCGCCGGCGGCCAGGAATTCGTCCGGCAGGGCGATCGGCACGACCTTCTTGCCGATGCCGCACCGGGCGAGGGCGGCGGCGACGGTCTCGAACAGGCCGCCGATCACGCTGTGGTTTTCGAGGGTGAACACCGGACGGTCGCCCGCGATCTGGGCGAGCACGGTCTCCTCGTCGAACGGCTTGAGCGTCGCGCAATGCACGACCGCCACGTCGATTCCCCGCTTCGCCAGCTGTTCGGCGGCGAGGAGGCCACGCATGGTCATCAGGCCGGAGGCCACGAAAACGGCGTCGTCGCCGGGCCGGACCAGTTTCGCTTTGCCGAGTTCGAAGGAGTAGTCGTAGTCGTCGAGGATCCGGGGGACCGCGCCGCGCAGCAGCCGGGTGTAGCTCGGGCCGGGGGCCGCGGCGAGCTGGGGCACGGCCTGCTCGATGTCCACCGCGTCGCACGGGTCCACAATGGTCAGTCCGGGCATCCCGCGCAGGATCGCGACGTCCTCGGTCGCCTGGTGGCTCGGGCCGTAGCCGGTGGTGAGGCCGGGCAACGCCGCGACGATGTTGACGTTGAGCCCCGGTTCGGCCATGTCGAGGCACAGGAAGTCGTAGGCGCGCCGGGTGGCGAACACCGAATAGGTGGCGGCGAACGGGATCTGGCCGACCTCGGCCATGCCCGCGGCGGCGGCCATCATCACCTGCTCGGCCATGCCCATCTGGAAGAACCGGTCCGGGAACGCGCGGGCGAACACGTGCATGTCGGTGTATTTCGCCAGATCCGCGGCGAGCCCGACGATCCGCTGGTCCGCCTCGGCCGCCTTGACGAGCGCGTCGCCGAACGGGGCCCGCGTCGTGCGCACCCCGGGGTCGGCGATCGAGGCGATCATCGCGGCCGAGCGCTGCGGCTGGGCGACGGTCATCGGCGGGTCCTCTTCTCGTGTCCGGCGGTCAGCTGCTCTTTGCACACAGGCCATTCCTCGGCGGCGATCTTCATGAAGTGGAGCTTTTCCCGGCCTTCGAGCAACGGGACGCCCTTGCCGACCACGGTGTCGCAGATGACCAGGTGCGGCTGTCCGACGGCCGACGCGTTGCCGGTCGCCTCGTCCACCGCGCGCAGCAACGCCTCGGGATCGTTGCCGTCGACGCGTTGCACGTGCCAGCCGAAGGCGCGCCAGCGGTCTTCTTGGCGGTCGAGGGCGAGGACGTCACGGGTCGGTCCGTCCGCTTGCAGCCCGTTCATGTCGACGAACGCGACGAGGTTGCCGAGCTGCCAGCTCGCCGCGCTCATCGCGGCCTCCCACGTCGACCCTTCGTTGAGTTCGCCGTCGCTGAACAGCGTGAAGACCCGTTGCCCGGTCCGGCCTTGCGCGCGCAGCCCGAGGCACATCCCGACGGCGAGCCCCAGCCCGTGGCCGAGCGAACCGCCGGAGATCTCGGCGCCGGGCGTGTAGGTGGCCATCGCCGACATCGGCAGCCGCGAGCCGTCCGCGGCGTAGGTCGCCAGTTCTTCGCGGGGGAGCACCCCGGCCTCGGCGAGTGCGGAGTAGAGCAGCAGGGCGTAGTGGCCGACGGACAGGAGGAACCGGTCGCGGTCCGGCCACTCCGGATCCGCCGGGTCGAAGCGCAGGACGTCGCGGTAGAGCACGGCGAGAAGGTCGGCCGCGCCGAGCGCCTGCCCGACGTAGCCCTCGCCCTGCGCTTCGCCCTCGTCGAGGACGCCCATCCGGATGCGGTACGCCGATTCCGCGCAGGCGTCCAGCCGTCGCCGGAACGAAGTCGGCGTCATCAGGTCGAGACTCACAGCGATTTTCCTTTCGGCGACAGGGATTCAGGCGGCGGGCTGGGCGGCCGGCGCGGAGCTCGCGACCGCCGCGCGGGCCGCCTCGCGCTCCGCGCGGCCCCAGGTTTCCCGGGTCACCAGCGCCGAGACGAGGCCGAGCAGCGAGAACGCGAGGAACAGCAGCGCCGGGCCGAGCCAGCCCATGCCGAGGAACAGCAGCGTCGTGACGAACGGGGTGAGACCGGAGATCATCGCCGAGATCTGATAGGCCAGCGCGGCGCCCGAGGAGCGGGTGCCCGCCTGGAACAGCTCCGGGAACCACGCGCCCTGCGATCCGGCGAGCGCGTTCTGGCAGACGCCGTAGGAGACGACGACGGTGCACACGATCGCGATCAGCGTGCCGGTGTTGACGAGCAGGAACATCGGGATCGCCCACAGCGCGGCGAACAGCGTCACCCAGACGTACACCGAGCGGCGGCCGACCCGGTCGGTGAGCGCGCCCCAGCCGACGGTCGCGGCGATGCCGATCGCCGAGGCGATGCACAGCGCCAGGATCGTTTCCCCGCTGCTGGCGAGCTTTTCCGACTTCAGGTACGAGATCAGGTAGGTGATCGACACCGCGTAGCCCGCCGTCTCGGCGATCCGCAGGCCGATGCCGCGCACCACGTTGCGCCAGTCGTCGCGCAGCACCGCCGCGATCGGGGCCTTCACCAGGTCGCCGCTGTCGCGCACGTCCTGGAACACCGGCGATTCCGGCACCTTCGCCCGCAGCACCAGCCCGACGATCACCAGCACCAGGCTGGCCAGGAACGGTACCCGCCACGCCCAGTCGCCGGGCAGGTTCACCGACACGAGGAACACCAGGTTCGCCAGCAGCAGCCCGATCGGGAACCCGGACTGCACGATCCCGGTGAACCTGCCCTTGCGCAGCCACGGCGCGTGCTCGTAGGTCATCAGGATCGCGCCGCTCCACTCGGCGCCGTAGGCGAGGCCCTGCACGATCCGGACGGTCACCAGCAGGACCGGCGCGAGCACGCCCGCCGTCGCGTAGGTCGGCAGCAGGCCGATGGCGAAGGTCGCCAATCCCATGATGATGAGCGACGCCACCAGCACCGGCTTGCGCCCGATCCGGTCGCCGAGGTGCCCGCCGACGATCCCGCCGAGCGGCCGCGCGATGAATCCGACGCCGAGGGTCGCGAACGCCGACAGCGTGCCGGCGATGGGCGACGCGCCGGGGAAGAAGGCGTGGCCGAGGTAGAGCGCCGCGGCGGTGCCGAACCCGATGAAGTCGTAGCTCTCGATCACGGCCCCGGCGGTGGAGCCCCAGGCCACCCGGCGGGCGTCCGCGGTGCCGTGCACCGGGCCCCGCATGGTGAGCGCTTCGCTGCGCATGTCGATCGCCTCTCTCTTCCAGCGGCCGTCTCGACAGTAATCGAGCTGCCTGGCTGTCAACAATGGAGCGTATCGTGCGCTCTGCTGACTGCTCTGTCAACAGTGAATTCCGGAGAGAATCCCTTGTGAGAACTGATCATTGGTCATCGGCTTGTCTGTTGACACTTCTCTGTTAACATTGCCGACCATGGAACGCCTCCCCGCGCCGGGCTGCTCCACGATCAGCTTCCGGCACCTGCCTCTCCCCGCCGCGCTGGCGGTTGTCGCGGACTGCGGCTTCGCCGAGATCGACCTCGGCGCGCTGCCCGGGGTCTGCGACCACGTGCCGTACGACCTCACCGACGCGGCGGTGCGCATCGTCGCCGGGCAGGTGCGCGCGTCCGGGCTGGCGGTGCGCTCGGTCAACGGCGACGTCGGCGACCTGAACCGCCCGCTCGTCCCGGCGGAGGCGGCGGACCGGGCGGCCCATCTGCGGCGGCTGCTCGACCTGGCCGCCGCGTGCGGGGCGCGGGCGCTCGTGCTGCCGTGCGGCGCGTCGTCGCACGAGCCGGTGACGAGCCTGGAAGCGGACCTGGACCTCGTCGCCGACCAGTTGGGCCGGGCGGCGGCGCTGGCCGCGAGCCGGGGCCTCGAGCTGTGGTGCGAAGCGCCGCATCTTTACCGGCTCTGCCACACGGTCGACCTCGCCGGGCAGCTGGCCGACCGGCTCGACCCGGCGGTCGGGCTGGTCCTCGACACC
Organism: Amycolatopsis sp. CFH S0740; assembly: GCF_004522315.1. Lineage (NCBI taxonomy): Bacteria > Bacillati > Actinomycetota > Actinomycetes > Pseudonocardiales > Pseudonocardiaceae > Amycolatopsis > Amycolatopsis sp. CFH S0740. Next base: position 102,876 of record NZ_SDLS01000019.1, read on the forward strand.
AGCCACATCGTCGCGTCCGGCGGCGACCCGGCCGCGTTCGCGCACCGGTTCGCCGGACGGATCGCGCACGTCCACCTCCGCGACGCGACGCCGGGCCAGATCAACCTGAGCATCGGCAACGGCGACGTGGACTTCGCCGCGACCTTCGCCGCGCTGCGCGCCACCGGCTACCGCGGCCACAGCTCTCTCGAACTCGAGACGCGGGACGTCACCGACGAGGAACGTCCGGCCGCCGCGGTCAAAGCCGCCGCCTATCTCGCCGCTCTCTGATTTCCCTTCTGACGCCAAGGAGACAACGGACATGACCGGAACCCGTCGCACCGCCGTGATCACCGGAGCCGGCGCGCCCCGCGGAATCGGCCGCGCCACCGCCGCCCGCTTCGCCAGGGACGGCTGGGCGGTCGTCGTGCTCGACCTCGACGAGCCCGCCGCGAAGGAAGTGGCCGACGAACTCGCGGCGACCGGTGCGACCGCCTTCTCGCACGGCGTCGACGTCGCCGACGAAGCGTCCGTGCTCGCCGCGTACGCGGCCGTGCGGGCCGAGGTCGACGCGGGCCGCCTGCCCGGCGTCGGCGCGGTCGTCAACATCGCGGGCATCACCTCGCCGGTGCCGTTCCTGGAGACGACGCTCGACCTGTGGAACAAGGTGCTGGCGGTCAACGCGACCGGCACCTACCTGGTCACGAAAGCGTTCCTGCCCGACCTGATCGAGGCGGGCTGGGGACGGATCGTGAACATGTCCTCGGTGTCGGCGCAGCAGGGCGGCGGCGTGTTCGGCCGGACCCCGTACAGCACGGCGAAAGCCGCGATCCTCGGCTTCACCAAGGCGCTGGCGCGGGAACTGGGCGACGCCGGGGTGACGGTGAACGCGGTCGCGCCCGGCGCGGTCGAGACCGACATCCGCGCCGAATCGACCACCGCCGAACTGGAAGCCGCGATCACCCGCAGCGTCCCGCTCGGCCGGCAGGCCACCGCGGACGACGTCGCCGGGGTGATCGCCTGGCTCGCCACCGACGACGCGGGCTACCTGCAGGGCACCACGATCGACGTCAACGGCGGCTCGTTCCTCCACTGACCCTCCCTTGAGGACGGAGCACACGCGATGACCTACCTCTACGACGATCCGGCGGCGTTCGCCGAGGACGCGCTCGCCGGGTTCTGCGATCTGCACGCAGGCGCGGTGCGGCGGGTGCCCGGCGGCGCGGTGCGCGCGGACCGGCCCGCCCGGCCGAAAGTCGCGGTGCTGCCGGGCGGCGGATCCGGGCACTACCCGGCGTTCTACGGCGTGATCGGGCCGGGTTTCGCCGACGGCGCGGTGAGCGGCAACCTCTTCACCTCGCCGTCCGCGCAGGACGCCTGTTCGGTGGCGGCAGCCGCGGATTCCGGCGCCGGAGTGGTGTTCAGCTACGGCAACTACGCGGGCGACGTGCTCAACTTCGGTCTCGCCGCGGAATCGCTGCGGGCACGCGGGATCCGCGCGGAACACGTCGTGGTCACCGACGACATCGCCAGCGCCCCGCCGCAACAAGCGGAGCAGCGGCGCGGCATCGCCGGCGACTTCGTGGTCTTCAAAATCCTTGGCGCGGCCGCCGAAGAAGGCCTGGATCTCGACGCGGTCGTGCGCGCCGGGCGCAAGGCCAACGCGGCGACCCGCACGATCGGCACCGCGTTCTCCGGCTGCACGTTCCCCGGCTCGGACACCCCGCTGTTCACCGTCCCGGACGGGCAGATGGGGCTGGGCCTCGGCATTCACGGCGAACCCGGGCTGCGCGACCTCCCGCTCCCGTCCGCCGCCGTCCTGGCCGAGGACTTCGTCGGCCGGATCCTCGCCGAAAAGCCCGGCGGTGCGGGCGATCGCGTCGCGGTGGTGCTCAACGGCCTCGGTTCGGTCAAGCACGAGGAACTGTTCGTGCTGTGGACCCGGATCGCCGCGCTGCTGCGGGAATCCGGCCACACGCCGGTGCTCCCGGAGGTCGGCGAACTGGTCACCAGCCTCGACATGGCGGGCGTTTCACTCACCGTGACCTGGCTGGACGAGGAACTGGAACGCTGGTGGCGCGCGCCCGCCGCCACGCCCGCCTTCCGTCGCGGCGAAACCCGGCACGAACCGGCCGCCGCTCCGGCAGCCGAGGTCGTGGCCGAACCCGCTGCGCCGCGTTACGCCGCTGCCTCGCCTGAGTCGCGAAAGCTCGCCGAAGCGGTGCTGGACGGCCTGCGCGCGGTCCGAAAAGCCTTGCACGGAGCCGAAACCGAGCTGGGTGCCATCGATGCCGTCGCAGGGGACGGCGACCACGGACGCGGCATGGTCCGCGGCATCGACGCTGCTCTCGCGGGCGCCGAGTCCGCCTGGCACGACGGGGCGGGCGCGGGCGATTGCCTCGCGGCCGCCGGGGACGAGTGGGCCGCTCGGGCCGGTGGCACGTCCGGTGTCCTGTGGGGCGCCGGGTTGCGCGCGGCAGGAGAGGCCATCGGTGCGGAATCGGGGGTCGTCGACGTCCGGGTCGTGGTCGACGCGTTCGCCGACCGGGTCGTGCGACTCGGCGGCGCCGAACCGGGCGACAAGACGATGGTCGACGCGCTCGAACCGTTCCGTACCGCGCTGGTGGTGGGGAAGCCGTGGGCGGAAGCGGCCGCGGTCGCGGAAGCCGCGGCGCGGGACACCGCCGCGCTGACCCCGAAGAAAGGCCGGGCGCGCCCGCTGGCCGAACGCAGTGTCGGCACCCCGGACGCCGGTGCCGTTTCCCTCGCACTGATCGTGCGCACTCTCGCGGAAGGAATCCGATGACCTACCGGATCGCGGTCGGCTGCGACGACGCCGGCCTGGACTACAAGGAACAACTCGCCCGCGACCTGCGCGCGGATCCGCGGGTGTCAGAGGTGCTCGACCTCGGCGTGCACCGCGGCGCCGAGGACGAACACCGGCCGTACCCGGAGATCGGGCTCGCCGCGGGGGAGGCGATCCGGGCGGGCACGGTCGACCGCGCGGTGCTGGTGTGCGGGACCGGGATCGGCATGGCGCTCTCGGCGAACAAGGTGCCCGGGATCCGCGCGGCCACCGCGCACGATTCGTTCTCCGCGGAACGCTCGGTGCTGTCCAACAACTGCCAGGTGCTTGCCCTGGGCCAGCGCGTGATCGGTCTCGAACTCGCCCGCCGGCTCGTGCGCGAATGGCTCGGGTACGCCTTCGACGACCGGTCGCCGAGCGCGGCGAAGGTACAGTTGCTCGACGACTACGAACGGTGCTGACGCCGAGTCAGAGAGGAGGCGTGCGGTGAGCCGTCCGGCTTCGGCCAGCCAACCCGGCCGCAACCTGCGCCAGATGGCGGTCGACACGCTGCGCGAGGCGATCACCACCGGCCAGTTCCCGCCCGGCAGCCACCTCGGCGAGGTCCAGGTGTCCGAGCAGCTCGGGATCAGCCGGGGCACCCTGCGCGAGGCACTGCGCGAGCTGCAGCAGGAAGGCCTGGTCTCGTACGGCGAGCGGGGTCGCGTCACCGTGCGCTCGATCAACGAGAAGGACATCATCAACACCTTCACCGTGCGCGCCGCGCTGGAGGCGCTCGCGGGGGAGACGCTGGCCTCGAGTTACTACCGGGAGGAGCACTGCGCCAAGCTGCGGAAAGCGGTCGATGCGATGGCTCGTGCGGAGCGGGTGTCGCTGGAGGCGCAGATCGAGGCTGATCTGGCGTTCCATGAGCTGCTTGTGGAGCTTACGGACAACGATGCGCTGGTGCGGTCCTGGAAGCTGCTCGAGGGGGCGATTCGGATGTGCATCATGTATCGGGGGCTTGAGCGGGCGCTGTCGAATATGAGTGCTGGGCGGCATTTGGAGATCGTCACTGCTATTGAGTCGGGGGATCCGGTTAAGACTCAGCAGGTGATTTCGGATCATATGGCGGCTACTGGGCAGGCGTTGTTGTTCGGGACTGTGCGGACTCGGCCTCGTATTGATCTTGGGTAGTCGGCTGTTCTTCTTCGGCTCGTCGCCTGGCGGCGACATTGCGCCCATTGGTTGCGTGGGGCACCCCGAAGTTTGATTGTGCTGACGGTCTGGGGTGGCTTGTCAAGGCGGGAAAGATGCCTTGACAAGCCACCCCAGACCGCAGGAGAGCTTCGTATCGGGGTGCGGGGGTGGTGTGGGTGCCTCGCTCGTTGGGTGCATCGGTGCGGGGGCGTATTGGGTTGGGGGGTCGAGCGGCGGGGTCTCAGTCCATATTGGACTGTGGGGTCACCGTGCGGCGGAAAGTACCAGTTCTTGATAGTTGCGCGACGCCTCTTGCCAGGATTTCAGTTCCAGTTTTTCGTTCGCTGCGTGCATCTCGCGTGGGTCTCCTGGTCCCCAGATCACGATCGGGGCTCCGGCCACCGATCCGGCCAATGCTGAGGCGTCGGTGAAGTAGGTGGCGGCTGGAGCGGTGACTTGGTCGGAGAGCGCGTCCGGCAGGCGTGGGGTCCGGACGGCGGGCAGGTCGAGATCCACCTCGGTACTGATTGCCGGATCGAGCGAAGACGCCCAGGCGATCGCGGGCGCTCCTCCGTCTACGGTGCGCACGTCCAGCGTCAGAACTGCCGCAGCGGGAACGATATTCGTCGCGGTTCCGCCCTCGAAGGTGCCGACGTTGACGGTCTCCTTGCCCAGATAGTCCTCATCGGACAACGGAAACGAGTCGAGCGCACCTAGGGCCCGCTCGGCGAGTAGTTGGATCGCGTTGCGGCCGAGGTGCGGTGTGGACCCGTGAGCGGCTTGGCCGGACGCGGCGAGGCGCAGCCACGTGGCTCCGCGATGGCCGAGCGAGACGCGGTTTTGCGTCGCCTCGGGTACTACGACGATCTGTGGCGTCAGCTCCAGCGAGTTTGCGGCCTCTGCCGCGCCGCGGCAGCCGATTTCTTCGTCGCTGGTGATCAGGACTTGTGCGTCGGCACCGGCTTCCGCGGCGTTGCGCAACGCTTCCAGGGCGGCTACCAGGCCGCCCTTCATGTCGACGCTGCCTCGGCCGTGCAGGTACTTCTCGTCGGTGTCCGCGGAGAACGGGGTGCGGTCCCACAGATCGGGGGAGCCGACCGGGACGGTGTCGATGTGGCATACGAACAGTGGCCCGCTGCCCGATCCGGTGCCGAGCAGTACCCACGGGCGGCCGGTGGTGGAACGTTGCAGCACGCGTACGCCCGCAATAGCCGTGGCGTAGGAGGTCGCCAGTTCCTGGGCGGCGGCCTGTGCGGCGTTGCTGCCGGAGGTGGTGTCTTGGCGCACGAGGTCGCGCAGCAGGTCAAGGGCGTCGTCGGTCATGCGGAGTACTCCCGGGTCGATTCGCGGACGACTAGCTGCATCGAGAGCACGTGGTCGGCGGGGCTGTCCCCGGCCGCGAGGCGGGTGATCTCGTCGACTGCTTTGCGGGCCATCTGCTCGGTCGGTTGCGCAACGGTCGTCAGGCGCGGCGAGGTCCATTCGCCGAGGGTGATGCCGTCGCAGCCGATCACCGACAGGTCCCCTGGCACCGCGACCCCGGCGCGGCGGGCGGCTTCGAGCAGGCCTACCGCGGCGATGTCGCTGGCGGTGAACACCGCGGTCGGCTCCGCGCCGGCTCGCGCCATGTGCGCGAAGAAGTTCATGCCGAACGCCGAACTGAACGTGCCGCGCACGATCATCGCCTCGTCGGCCTCGATCCCGTGCGCCTTCAGCGCCGCGCGGTACCCGGCCTCGCGCTGGTCGGCCGTCCGCAGCCCGGCCGGGCCGCCGACGTGGGCGATGCGCCGGTGGCCCTGGGAGATCAGGTGGGTGGTCGCCTGGTACGCGCCGCCGAAGCTGTTCGCGGTGATGTGCGCGATCCTCGGTCCGGCGGCTTCGACGTACTTGTCGAGGAAGACCACCGGGAAATCGCCCGCCAGCCGGCCCGCGAAGGCCTCGTTGGTGCTGTTCATCCCCAGATAAATGAGCCCGCCCACGTCCGGCACCCGCATCAGGCGCTCGACGCTGGCGCGCTCCCGCGACGGCGACGAGCCGGTGAGCGCGGTGAACACGTCGATGCCGTCCGTCGCGGCGGCGTCGGCCACCGCGTCCGCCAGCGTGGAGAAATACGGGTTGTCCAGCGACGGGACCACCAGGCCGAGGCTGAGCCCGGTCACCTGTTTCTGGACGGGCGGATGCCCTTCGGCGGACAGTGCGGCATCGATGCGCCGGGCCGTCTCGGAGGCGACGTTGAGCTCGCCCCGGACGTACCTCGACACCGTCGACACCGCCACCCCGGCCTCTCGGGCCACCTTCGCCAGCGACATCCGGCTCCTCCCCGTTCGAGCGTTGACGGCGACTGCAACCGCATCCTATATTGGCGTTGTTGCGCTATGTTGCGCAACACACGCTAAAGCTTTCGCCCGAAGGAGTCGTCGATGGTCAAGGTCCTGCTAGCCGGGGAGTCGTGGGTCAGTGCGACGATCGACCACAAGGGATACGACCCGTTCGCGCACACGCAGGTGGAGATCGGGTGCGAGCGGCTGCTGGCGGTGCTGGCGGCGGAAGGGGTCGAGGTGACTCACCTGCGTTCGCACGACGTGGCCGAGAAGTTCCCGCAGACGCTGGAGGAACTCGGGGCCTACGACGTCGTGCTGCTCTCCGACGTCGGCTCCAACACGCTGCTGCTGCACCCGGACACGTTCACCCGCGGCCGCCCGACGCCCAACCGGCTCAAGCTGCTGCGCGAGTGGGTCCGGGGCGGCGGCGGCCTGATGATGGCGGGCGGCTACCTGAGCTTCCAGGGTTTCGAGGGCAAGGCCAACTACCACCGGACGCCGATCGAGGAGATCCTCCCGGTCGACATCGACCCGTTCGACGACCGCGTCGAGACCCCGGAGGGCGTCCGCGCCCAGGTCGTGCAGTCCGGCCACCCGGTGGTCGCCGGTCTCGATCAGGAATGGCCGATCCTGCTGGGCTACCAGCACACCACGCTGAAGCCGGACGCCGAACTGCTCGCCACCGTCGAGGGCGACGTCATGCTGGCCGCGCGGCGGTTCGGCGAGGGCCGCACCCTCGCGTTCACCTCGGACATCTCCCCGCACTGGGCTCCGGAGGAGTTCATGAGCTGGGACGGCTACCGCAAGCTCTTCGCCCAGGCGCTGACCTGGCTCGCCGGACGCGACAGCTGAGCCGCGCGCACTCGGGATCAAGGAGGATTCGATGAGTACGTCACCCACCCGGCGCGCGACCTCGGTCGTCGTGCTGACGATCGCGACCGTCTTCGCCGGCATGCTCGGCCCGTTGCAGTCGCTGGTCAACGGACATCTCGGCACCGAACTCGGCGACGGGCACGCCGCCGCGCTGGTGTCCTTCGGCACCGGCCTGGTGCTGATGCTGGTCATCGTGCTGGCGCGGGCCCGGACGCGCGCCGCGTTCTTCCGGCTGCCGGGTCAGCTCGTACGCGGCGAGATCCCGCGGTGGAACTTCTTCGCGGGCCTGTGCGGCGCGGTGATCGTGCTCTCCGAAGGCGTGACGGTGGGCTTCCTCGGCGTGGCGATCTTCCAGACCTCGCTGATCTCCGGCATGGTCATCTCCGGCGTGGTGTGCGACCGGCTCGGCATCGGCGTCCCGTTCAAGCAGGCGATGAGCGCGCCGCGCATCGCCGGGGCGATCCTCGCCATCTGCGCCACGGTGCTGGTCGTGTCCCCGAACTGGTCGGCCCCGCACATGATCGCGCTGGCGATCATGCCGTTCGTCGGCGGCCTGCTCGCCGGCTGGCAGCCCGCGGGCAACTCCGAGATCGGCTTGCTGTCCGGCTCGATGTTCATCTCCATCACCTGGAACTTCCTCATCGGCTTCGTGGCGCTCGGCCTCGTGTACGTCGTGCGGATGGCGGCTTCGGGCGCGCACTTCGCGTTGCCGGGCACGTGGTGGATGTACTTCGGCGGGCCGCTCGGCCTGTTGTCGATCGCGCTGATGGCCTTGCTGGTGCGCGGATTGGGCCTGCTGCTGCTGGGGCTGGCCTCCACAGCCGGCCAGCTCATCGGGTCGCTGCTGCTCGAGGTCGTCGCTCCCGCGGCGGGATCCAGCCTGCACCTGGTCACCGTCCTCGGCGCGCTCGTGGCTTTGGCCGCCGCGGCGATCGCGATGATTCCGTCCCGGCACACGGCCGAACCGGCGGTCCTCGCCCAGCCCGCCGAGGTGCATCGTGGCTGAGGTGCGCGGCGTCCTCGGTGCGGTCGACGCGGCGGACCTCGGGCTGGTGCTGCCGCACGAGCACCTCTTCAACGACCTGTCCTCCGCCGTCGCCGAACCGTCCTACGCCTCCACCCGGCGGCTCGTCGAAGCGGAAGTGGGGCCTGCCTGGCAGTTCCTGCTTCGCCAGGATCCCTACTGCTGCGCCGACAACGTGGCGGTGAAGGACCACGCGAGCGTCGTGCGCGAGCTGGCCGCGTTCGCCGCGGCAGGCGGCGGCACGGTGGTCGACGCGACCGGCAGCGCGGCGATCGGCCGCGACCCGCGAGCGCTGGCGGCGGTGGCCGAGGCCACCGGGGTCACCGTCATCATGGGCACCGGTGCGTACCTGGAGAAATTCGAGGGCGAGCGCATCACCGCGGTCGCCGTCGAAGCGCAGACCGCGCGCATTCTCTCGGAACTGGACGAGGGCGTCGGCGAAACGGGAATCCGGGCCGGCGTCATCGGCGAGGTCGGCGTCTCGCCGCTGTTCACCGACGGGGAACGGGCTTCGCTGCGCGCCGCGGCGCTCGCGCAGGCGGCCCGGCCGAACGTCGGGCTCAACATCCACATGCCGGGCTGGCAACGCCGCGGGCACGAGGTGCTCGACCTGGTGCTGGACGAATGCGGTGCGCTGCCGGGCAAAGTCGCGCTGGCGCACAGCGATCCGTCCGGCGACGATCCCGGCTACCAGCGCGAGCTGCTCGAACGCGGCGTGCTGCTGGAGTTCGACATGATCGGCCTCGACATTTCGTTCCCCGGCGAAGGCGTGGCCCCGACGGTTTCCCAGACCGCGCACGCCGTGGCGCGGTGGGTGCACGAGGGCTTCGGGGAGCAGATCATGTTGTCGCACGACCTGTTCCTGAAGCAGATGTGGACGCACAACGGCGGGAACGGGCTGGTCTTCGTGCCGACTGTTTTCGCCGATCTGCTCGAAGCCGAAGGCGTCCCGGCCGACGCGGTGGCCCGGCTGATGCGGGACGTCCCGGCGCGATGGCTGACCGCATGAGCCCCGTCGTAGCGGTCGTCGCGTCGCTCAACGTCGACCACATCGTCCAAGCACCGCGGATTCCCGAACCAGGGGAGACCCTCATGGGATTCTCGGCGAGCCGGGAACTGGGCGGAAAAGGCGGCAACCAAGCCGTCGCCGCCGCCCGGCTCGGCGCGGACGTCGCGGTGATCGGATGCGTCGGCCAGGACGAGGACGGCGACGAGTACCTGAAAGCCCTCGCCGCCGAGGGCGCGGACGTCACCCACGTGCGAAGGTCGCCGCTGCCCACCGGCCGGGCCGCGATCACCGTCGACGCGGCGGGCATCAACTCGATCGTCGTCGTGGCCGGGGCGAACGCCGACATCCCCGCAACAGCGGCCGAAGCGGCGATCGACGCGATGCCAGGACTTCGAGTCGCAGTAGGGCAGTTGGAGGCGGCGGCCGACGCGACGGAACGGGCGTTCGCGGCTGCTCGCGCACGCGGGGTGCTGACGGTGCTCAACACCGCGCCCGCCGCCGACGTGGCCGGGAAGCTGCTGCCGTTCAGCGATGTGGTGGTGTCGAACGAAATCGAGTTCCGGCAGCTCACCGGCCAGGATCCCTTCGACAGCAACGGTATGCGGCGCGGCAGTGCCGAACTGTTCGCGGCGGGCTGCCGATGGGTGATCGTGACGCTGGGGGCTGAGGGATGCGCGGTGCTCGACGCGTCGTCGTCCGCGCATGTCCCTGCCGTTGTGGTCCGGGCGGTCGACACCACGGCCGCGGGGGATTCGTTCGTCGGGGCGCTGGCTGCCCGGCTCGCGGAAATCCGAGGTGAGCCGACGACCGCGGATGTGGTGGCGGCCTGCGGTTTCGCAGCGAAAGTAGCCGCGGTCGTGGTGACGCGGCACGGGGCGCATCCCTCGCTGCCGACTCTGGCGGAGGTGGTCGAGGTGTGACGCCGCGGCTTCCTGGCCGGGAAGCGGCCGCCGGTGAGTGGCCTCGGATTTGTTCTACGGCAACGGCGTGGCAATGATCGACGGCGACAGTGTGCTGAACCGGTCGCCGATGGGCGCCGAGGGCCGCGCGGTGCTCGGCGAGTGACCGGGCGGCGTCCTGCTGGATCCGCCTGCCGCCGAGCCCGGCTGAGGCATTCCGCACCCGCGCGAGGTGAAAGTTCCTTGCCCACCAAGGAAAGGCCGCCCCGCGTACGGGACGGCCCTTCCGTCGGTACAGAGTCAGCTCACGGTCAGCGCCGTGTCGTCGAGGCAGAAGGACGTCTGCAGGCTCGAGTCTTCGGTGCCGGTGAAGGTGAGCGTCACCGTCTGGCCGGCGTACGCCGACATGTCAACGGTGCGCAGCTGGTATCCGTTCGCCTGGTTCAGGTTCGAGTAGGTGGCGAGCGTGGTCGACCCAGCCTTGACGGTGAGCTTGTCGTACGCCGTCGAGGTGGTCGTCTCGGCGGTGTCGACGTGCAGGTAGTAGCTCAGCGTCGCGTGGCAGCCCGAGGGGATGGTCACCGACTGGGAGACCGTGTCGGTGTGCGCGCTGCCGTAGCCGTCGAGGTAGGCGAGGTAGCTGCCGCTGTGCGGGGGCTCGCCGTTGGACGACGTGCTGACGACTCCGCTGGACGCGGTCCACGGGCTGGTGCCGTTCTCGAAGCCGGGGTTGCCCAGCTTCTGGCCGGAGCAGGTGCCGCCGCCGGTCGGGGCGATCGTCCAGCTGAACGTGGTGGAGCCGGTGGCGCCGGAGGAGTCCTTGGCGGTCGCGGTCACCGAGTACGTGCCCGCGGTGGTCGGCGTGCCGGAGATCAGGCCGCCGGAGCTGATCGACAGTCCGGCGGGCAGGCCGGTCGCCGTCCAGGTGTAGCCGCCGCTGCCGCCGGACGCGGAGAGCTGCAGCTTCGCCGCGGTGCCGACGACGCCGTTCTGGCTGCCGGGGTTGTTCGCCGTGACGCCGCCGCTCGGGGTGCCCGCGGTGAAGGCCGCGGTGCCGTTCGGGGTGCCGAGACCGGTCGGGCCGTCCCAGCCCGGGCCGGCGTTGCACTGCACCGAGGACGAGCAGCTGCCGTTGCTGCCGGAGGTCACGTCGTTGAGGTTGCCGGTGTGCGAGTACGGGTAGGCGGCGGGGGTGTCGGACGCGCCGGGCGTGCCGGCGAGGGCGTAGACCGAAGCGATGATCGGGGAGGAGGCGCTGGTGCCGCCGTACACGGCCCAGCCGCTGCCGCCGTAGGTCTGGTACACCGCGACGCCGGTCTGCGGGTCGGCCACCGCCGAGACGTCGGCGACCGCGCGCTTGCTGCAAGCGGTCGTCACGTTCTGGAAGGCGGGCTTGGTCACGTAGCCCGAGCAGCCGCTGCCCGCGCCGCTCCACGCGGTTTCGCCCCAGCCGCGGGCGCTGCTGTTGCGGGTCAGCGAGGTGCCGCCGACCGCGGTCACGTACTGCGACGAGGCCGGGTAGCTGATGCCGTAGCCGTTGTCGCCGGTGCTCGCGGTGATCGCGACGCCGGGGTGGTGGAAGTAGCTCGAGTCGGAGGAGGGTTCGGAGCCGTCCTCGCCGCCGCCGTAGCTGTTCGAGACGTACTTCGCGCCCATCGACACGGCGGTGTTCACCGCGGTGCCGAGATCGGCCATGCTCGGCTGGTTCGCTTCGACGAGCAGAATGTGGCAATTCGGGCAGATCGCCGAAACCATGTCGACGTCGAGCGAGATTTCGCCCGCCCAGCCCGAATCGGCGGACGGAAGCGGACTGGTTTGCCCGTTTTCGTTGACTTTCTTGAAACAGCCGTTCGCGGTGGTGCAGGGCGGGAGCCCGTAGGTGGAGCGGTAGCTCGCGAGGTCCGATTCAGCGTTCGGGTCGTCGTTGGAGTCGACGATCGCCACCGTCGCCGAGGCGCTGCCGGCGGCGGTGAGGTTGTAGGCGGAGCGCAGGTCCGCGGGGCCGAACCCGCTGGGCAGCGCGCCGGGGGAGAGCAGCGCGCGCATGGTGTCGGTCTGGCGTTCGGCGAAACACGTGACCATGCCGGGCTTCGCCTTCTCGGCGCAGACGCGGGCGGTCGGATGCGCCGCGGCGGGCGCGGCCACGGCGGGCAGGGCCGGGGCGGTCAAGGCCAAGGCCGCGAAACCGGCCATGGCAAGGATTCTTCGGGCTGAACGGGACACGATCCCTCCCAGGGAATTTCCTGCGAACGGCGTCGGGCCATTCGGTGCCCCGTTGTCTACAGTTCGTTCAGCCCTGGCGGTGACGCGCTGGTGCCAGTGGCGCAATGGTGTCGGCAAGCCCGGTGGAGGTGCCTCCGAATGGTTCCCGAAGCAATCGGCCATCTCCTGACGCTCGGGCTCAAAGCGGACGAAGCAGAAATCTATCTCGACCTACTTTCGTCGGGACCGGTTCCGCCTGATCGGCTAGCGCACGAGACCGGCCGCGACCCCGGCGAAGTGCGCCGCGTGCTGACGGTGCTCGCCGGAATCGGACTGGCCGGCCCGGTCGACGGCCCCGGCTCGCCGATGTCCGCGCTGCGCCCGGAACCGGTGCTGGAAGTGCTGAGCAGGCAACGCGAGGCCGAGCTGGCCGGAGCCCGCGCGGCGATGACCCGGTTGTACGAGCAATACCGAAGACATGCGGTGCGTTACGACGCGGACTCGATGATCGAGGTGGTCAGCGGAACCACCGCCGCCGAACGGGTGCAGCAACTGGAACGAGCGGCGCGGAAGGAGGTCCGCGGCCTGGACTCGCCGCCGTACTACGCCGACGCGGACGCCAACGAGATCGAACTCGAGAACCTGGCCCGCGGCGTCCGCTACCGCGCCGTCTACGGGCGGCTCGCGCTGGAACGCCCCGAGTACGTCGAGGAAAACATCCTGCCCTGCGGCAAACGCGGGGAGGAGGCCCGGGTGCTGCCCGAGGTCCCGGTGAAACTGCTGATCGTCGACGACTGCGCAGCTCTGTCCGGCGCGGACCGCACTGTCCTGCTCATCCGCTCGTGCGGCCTGTTCGACGCACTGGCCGGCTTGTTCGACATGTGCTGGCAAGTCGCGCTGCCGTTAGGCCTCGCCGACGACACCTCCGGCCCGGAGATCCGCCCCAGCGAACGACGGCTGCTGGCATTGCTCGCCGCCGGCCTCACCGACGACCAGGTCGCCCGGGTGCTCGGCGTGAGCAGGCGGACGATGTTCCGGTACCTGGAAAACCTGATGGCTCGCACGGGCGCGGCGAACCGGTTCCAGCTCGCCCTGCACGCAACGCGGAACGACTGGCTTTCGGTGGACAGCCAGCCAGGCGCTTCGCCGGTGCGGTCGGTGCCGTTGTGAGCCGGGTGGTTCCGGGCGGGGCTGAGCGGACGCGATGAGCTGCGCGGTTCGGTGTATTGGTGAGCCGGGCGGCTCGTGTGCAGGGTGAACCGCCTTCGGCTCGCCTTGCACGCGCCCCGCAACGGCTGGTTTTCGGTTTGTCTCCTCCGTGCTTCGTCGGTGTGGTCTCGGTTGGGCTGAATGGACGCCGAGTAGCGCGCGGCTGGCGTGCTGGGGAGCCGGTTGGCGCGTGCGGGCGGTGAACCGTTTCCGGCTCGCTCTGCACGCGGTCCGCAACGGCTGGCTCTCGGGTTGAATGGGCAGCAAGATTGCGCGCGGTCGGCGTGCTGGGAACTGCTTTCGACTCGCCCTGCACGGCGACTCGCCACCGCTGCCTGCCTTCCGGCCCGCCCTAGCCCGGTGCGGTCCCGGTTAGGCCGAATGGACGCCAAAGCGGCGCGCGGTCGGCGTGCCGGATGCCCGGTTGGCGCGCGCGAGCAGCGAACCGCGTTCGACGCGCCCCGCACAGCGCCTCGCAACCGGCTGGCTTTCGGCGGACAGCCAGCCCGGCATCTTGCCCGCCACGGCCGGTCCCGCTCCGATCGGAACGCGCCTCGATTACACCGATGCGGTTGCGGCCGAACAGTTTTCCCACTCAAGCAGCGGCCCCTCGGCGCGAATCACCAGTACCCGGCCGACGTCTGGCAGGCGCAGCTCACCCCTCTCCGTCCGCGAGCGCCGGAAAGGCCTGCCGTAGCTTCGCGAACAGCACGCCGTGCCGTCCGTAGCCGAAAGCCACCGCGGCTGACCAGAGCGCCTCGAAGGCAGCGGCGAGCGGGTCCGGTTCCCGAGCCGAGAACAGCGCCGGAAAAGCCATCGCTTGCTGCAGGCAGTTGTCGTTCGTTCCGTCCGGCGACGTGGCCAACGTGCGCGGGACCCGTTCGTCAGTGAGCAGTAGGTTCCACGCTTGCCGGTCGTCGTCGAAGGGCGGGGGCAGAGGGTCGTCCCGCTCCATCGCCGCCAGCGCGGGTGCTATCCACTCGACCTCGGTCAGTTGCGCCTCGGCGTACGCGCGCCTGACTGTCCACCGGGCGACCTGCCGCTGGATCGCCGGGTCCGTCTCCGCGAGCGCGTCGGCCAATGGCCGGTCCAGCTTCGCCACACTCAGCGCGTGGCCCCGCAGTTGACGCAGCCGTTCGATCGGCAGGCTTCCGCCCCACTCCCGTATCTCGGCTTCGAGGCGCGCTTCCGCGGTGGCTTGTTCTCGTTGCCGCCGGGCGCGGCGCCGGGTTTCGGCTTTCTCCTCCAGAGTCGGGGGCGGCGGTGTTTCCCTGGCGACCCCATGCCAGTAGGCGGCCGCCGCGCTGGTCTGTTTGATCACCCGGTCCGGTTCCGGCGGACCCGGCCAGAACTGCAGCAGATAGCGGTCAGGCTCGAACTCCTCGCCCTCCGGGATGCCCAGCCGGTGCGCCTCGTCCATCCGGCTGCCGCTGTAGCGGACCCGATATCCGGTGGCCGGAAGATCGAGCGGCCAGGGTTTCTCGCCGTTCAAGCCGACCAGTGCGGTTTCGCCCCGCGGCCGGAACGGCGCCTCGACGATGTCTTCCCATGTTTCGTCCACGGGCGGGGCCTCGTCGTGCAGTTCCGCCCGGAAGCGGACGTAGCCGTGGCTCAGTCCGGTGACCAGTGACAGCGCGCCCGGCACTGCCGCACCGCACAGACCGTTTCGCTGCCCGCCGAAGCATTCGGAAAACCCCGGCAGATCCGGCCAGGTCCGCACATAGAGCTGTCCGTACTCGACTCTGACCTCGCCGCTCATCAACACTCTCATCGCCGTTCCTCCCCAAGTCGGCTGCTGTCCGGCACATCATCGCGCGCACCACCGACAAAAACCGGGGCCCCGGCGGGAACCCGAGCGGGTGAACCAGTTCTGGTCAGCCCATGATCTCCCGCACGCTGTCAGCCAGCAGCCGAAGGCACCCCGGCGCCCCAGGATTGAGAAGCAGGTCAACCCCGTCGTAGTCGTTCAGCAAACGGAGCAGATCGACAGGACCAGCCGGACGCCAACCAGCGGCGCGCACTCGGCGACGGTGTGCCGGGGCGGTCGTGACGAGCAGGCAAGGGATGTTGTCCGGCGACGGCGCGACGAGCGGAGACTCATCGGTATCCACAGCCACCGCGAAGGCCGATTCGCGGAAGACGGCGGCCAGTTGATCGAAGTCCGCCTCGCCGCGCGCGGTCAGGCGGAGCACGGCGTCCAGCGGGTCGGTCGGGGAGTCTTCCGCCGACGGTTCGTAGGACGGGTTGGGCTCGAAGCGGCTGACGGACCCGTCTTCGCGCGCGAGCCAGCCGCCGACCACGGCCTCCGGCGGCGGGGTCGGGGCCTCGCTGCCGTCGGCCGTCCACGCTGGGTCGACCAGCAGCACCCACTGGTCCTCGGACATCGCTGGCGCCTCCTTCGCGTCCGATGAATCTACCGGGCGGGCTTCACTCATGGCTGGGACTTCCTTGCGCCAGTTCGGCCAGTTCAGCGGCCTGGCGAGCGGACGCCGCGCGTTCCTCCGCCTGGTACCGGCGGATGGCTGCGGCCGTATGCCAACGGTCCAGCCAGCCCAGCCCGACGACGCTCAGCCGGTGCGGCCTCGGGCGCGTCCTCGGGCCGTCGAGGGCATTCCGCAGCGCAGTGCGGAAGGCGGCCGCGGGCAGATCCTTCGCGGCCAGTTTCTGGATGACGGCGGCCAGGTCGCGGGCGTAACCATCGGGGTTCGGACGGTTGGCGAGCCGGGTGAGTTCTTCGAGCAGCAAGGCTCGGCCGCCGGGGGCGCTCAGGACGGCGTCCAGGGCGCCATGCCGTTCCAGGACCTCGACTGCCTCGGCGATCCGCGTGACGTCCGCGCCGTCTCGGGTCGCTTGGGCGAGGTCGGAGAGCACTCCGGCGGCGTCCGGCTTGCCCAGCAAGGTGTCGGTCACGCCGTGCAGATGGAGGACGGCGTGCTGCTCGGCCAGGTCGGCGTGTTGCGGGGACAGCGCGGCGAGTTCGCGGGCGGCGGTCCAGATCAGGTCCGGTCGTTCGTGCCGCGCGACGTCCTCGGCGAGGGAAGCCGCCGATTCGCCGCGGCCGAGTTCCGCGAGCACCCAGCCGAGCAGCTTGGCGGTGCCGTCCCGGTCGTTCAGCGGGATCGGCCCGGCCGGCGGCGTCGGACGGAACCACCAGCGGTGCGTGGCGGTGCGCACCAGTTCTTCGATCATCAGGTCCGCGTCGGGGGTGCCGCTGAGCAAGTAATCCGCAGTCGGGTGTTCGGCCGCGGGCAGCCGGACGGCGTCGGCTGGACGGTCTGTGCCGTCGATACGCAACTGCTCGGTGAAGTTTCGGATCGCTGTTGCGTCAGTGGTCAAGAAGGACGATCCATTAGGGACGGACACATCGGACGGTCCGTAGTGGACCCCCACGGTACGGCCGTCAGGTGTCCATGGCCGAGGTGTCGCGGGTGCGGGGGAGTCGTCCAGGCCGCGGAAAACCCTCGGCGTTGGCGTGCCAGTCGACATACCCGGGCCGAAAGCGATCCTGACTTGACCGTCCCCCTCGGACACTCGGATCTTCACCGGGACGCGGTCCAGCACGTCGGAACCCAAGGCATCGGCGAGCTTGCCGGCCAGTTCGCGCGCCGCGGCGGTGGCGTGTGCTCGGCCGTTCGGTCCGGTTCCGGTGACCTCGACCGGCGGGACCGGGCCGTCCGTCGAACGCAGGCGGGAGATCAGGTTATCCAGCGGCGTATCTGCCACCAGGACGGCGTCTGCGGCTTGCATCGTCGCGCCGCGCTGGACCTCGCCGAGGTGGTAGTGCACGCGGCTGTCGTCGACGGTCAGCAGCGCGCGGGCAGCGGGCGGGAGCGGAACGTCGTGCACCTTGCCGGTGTAACTGCTGCGGTCGGTCACGGTGCGGACGAGGGCGGACAGCTCCGGGTTCGCCGCGATGTAGGACAACGCCGCGTGCCACACCAGATCTGGGTCGGCGTGCCGGCGCACCGCGGGTTCGACCGCGGTCAGATGCAGGTCACCGTCCCGGTTGTGCAGGCCGCGCACCAGCGTCTGGATCACGCGCTGGGTTAGCTCCAGCGTCTCGAACCGGTCCGCCAGCGGGGCCGGATCGCCCTGCGGCGGCAGGAGCCAGCTGTGGTCGCTGTTCATCCGGATCTCCGTCATGCCCGGGAGTTCGAGCGCGGAGCTCAGGCCGATCCGCCGGGCCGTTTCGGTCATCGCGACCGGGCCGGAACGGTACATCACCGACTGCCGGTGCACCCGGCCCAGCGGCGTGGCGAAGAAGCCCTGGCCGAGCGAGTCCACTTCGCGCGGCATCAGATTCGCTTGCGTCTGCCCGTAGTTGTCCCGCAGCTGGTCCAAATAGGACGAGGCGAACGGGTGTCCTTTCGACATGGTGAACGCCGAGTTCGCGATGTTCCCGCCGACCCGGTGCACCGCGTAGCCGGCGTCGGACTCGGCGGCGCGGACGACGTCGTCCAGGCCGTGCACGACATTGTCGCCGTCGGTGTAGAGACCGCCGAACCGGTGCATCAGCTCCAGCCGCAGGATGTCGCTCGCCGCCGCGAACCCTGGGCCGGTCTGTTTGGCCACTTCGGACAGATAGAACTCCTGTGTCCGCATGGGATGCTCGCTGGTGAACACTTCGTCCACATTGACCAGTTGGACGCGGTGCTCGCCGGCCCAGCGCAGCAGGTCCCGGACGTCGTGCAGCGGATCCGGGCCCTCTTCCGGGGCGGTGGTGGTCAGAGCCAGTTCGGTTTGCCAGCGCGGGACGTCCGTCCACAGTACGGGGACGATGCCGTCGCCGAGCCGGTCCGCCGCGTCGCCGAAGTTGCGGCGGAAGGCGTGCATCGTGCCGGTGTCCTTGAGCGGTCCGCCCAGCCAGATCGAGTGCATCAGCAAGGGGGTGGACGTCGTCTTGGCGAGCGGTTCGACGTTGCCGGGCGCCCATGTGGACAGTTTCTCGTCGGGTCGTTCCTTCTCGAGGGTCCAGTCGCGATTGTCGTCCAGGTTGGCGGGATCGAAGTGTTCGCTGCTCAGCTGGTAGCCCTTGGCGAGGTCCAGCAGGTCCAGGAAGCTGATGCCCTGTCCGGCGGTGAGGGTCCGGAAGTCGTGTCCGCGCAGGAATTCCGGCGGTTCCGGGGCGCGGTACAGGCCGAACAGGTCTGGTCCCAGCAACGGCGCTGGCGCCGGACCGTTGACCGCGGTCTGCCGAAGGTCTGCCACGAGGTCCTCGGGCGAGGAATAGCGGGTTTCCTCGACGGGCGGCGCGCTGTCTGTTGTGGACTGCACTGAAGGGTCGCCGAAGGTGTGGAAATGCCCGCCGTCGGTGACTGCGGTGAAGCTGTCCTTCGCGCCGATGGCCTTGCCGAGTGTCGCCGAATCCCGGCCGAACAACGCAGGCTTGGTCGGCGCGTGCACTGTGGACGGACCGCCGAGTTCGCTGAGTGCTCGCTGGAAGTCGTGGGCCAGGCCGCCTGGTCCGTCGGTCTGGCCGGTGCTGCACGCGATGAGCGTGACCGAATGGGACTGCGCCAGCGGCGCGGCCTGCGCGACGATCCGGGCGAACGTATCGCCGTCGACTCGCACAGTCTTGCCGCCCAGCAAAGTCACCTTGACCGACTGTTCGCGTCCGTGGGCGAAAACGAAGAGGGAGTCGTCGTCCCACGGTGCCGCGGTGTGGTCGGCCCACTCGCCGAACCGGCGGCCGGACAGTTCCGGCGTGGCCCCGTTGGCGTTGGCCTGCTTCAGAAGCGGATCGAACTTCTCCGGCGTCGCGCCCTCCGGAAGGGTGCTGACCGTACCGGAATTGCTGGCTACCCAGTCTCGTTCGACGCTTTCGGTGTGCTCGTTCGCCGGAAGGAACGAGACAGCACGAACCCGGCCGGAGGCGTCGGTGATCTGGCGGACCTGAATGTCGTGCGGGTCGAAGCTGTACGGCCGGTCGGTGTCAGTGTCCCAACCGGACACTGTGTCGTTCGCTTCGACAGTGCCTTCGCGATGTTCTTCGACAGTGTTCTCCGCCGGACGCGGCCAGGTGTGCGCGTTGAGCTGGCTGTCCACTTCGGACTTAGCCTGCCACCATTTCCGCAGCGCCTCGTCGGCTTTGTCGCGGGCTTCCTGGATCCGGTTGGCCGCATCGTCCTGCCGCGCGGTGTGGTCGGTGTGATTGTTGCGGTACTCGTCCAGCACAGCCAGGATTTCCGCGGCGCGATCCTGCGCGGCCTGCCGCTGCTGGACCAGGTTCGCCTGCTCGTTCCGGATCTGCTGGACCTGCCGTTGCGCGTCCCAGGCCCTCGCGACCAGATCGCTTTGGTCGACAGAACCCGGTTCCTCGCCGAGAGCCAGCGACAGAAGCTGCTCGTCGAGTTCGTTGAGCCGGGTGATCTCGTCATTGCCTGCGCGCAAGGCTTGGCCCACGTCGCGAGCTTCGTTCTGCGCCGTCTGTACGGCTTGCCGCATTTGCTGCACGGGATTGCCGTCGGCCGGGAGGTGCAGCCCGCGTGCGCCGTCGGTCGTAGTGCGGACGTTGTCGTTTTCGGACAGCCACGCATCGTCGTAGTCGCGCTGTGCCTTTTCGAGTTCCTCTTCCGCCGTGCGCCAATCCTCGGCGGCCTTCTTCACCGCGTCCTGCGCCGAGGTGAGCGTCTCCGGCAAGGGCTGGCCGAGCGACTGTTCCAGGTCCGTTTCGCTCATCCGCGTCCGCGACGACTGCGGCACCCGCACCTCGACCGCCGCGGTCTTGCCGTCGACCGTCGCGACGATCCGGTACTCGACGTCGAACCCGACCAGCCCGGTCCGGCCCTTGTCCTTGCCGACGACGGACCGCTGCGCCGCGGCGGTGCTGGACGTCGGATCGCTTTGCCCGACCGGGCCGCGCACGTCGAGCCCGCCCCAGGCATGCGTGTTCCGGCCCGGGTCGGTGATGCCGCCGGTGCCGATATTGCCCTGCTGTTCGCCGGTGACCGTTTCCTTGGCCTCGCCGGTGAAAGTGGATCCGGATTGGTCCGAACGCTCCAATTTGACCGAATCGCTCAGTCCGGTCAGATCCGGTTTCACCACGCGGGTGTAGACCTTCACCGAGGCGTGGCTGCTGCCGGTTACCGCGGAGGAATGCAGATCCGGGGTCGCGAAGGGTTTGCCGACCATGTTCGGCAGATGCGCTTGCAGCGTTTCGTTGGTGATTGAGGACGAGAGCGTGTTGTGCGCGCCAGTGCCGGGTCCGGTGAGGCCGTTGCCCGCGCCGGCGAGCCGCAACGCGCGGATGGCGCCGGCCCGCACATCCGCGGCGCCACGGATCCCTTCCACGGTCGAAGACTTCGGCAGGGGACCGAAACCTTCCTGCTGCCACGCTTGGAGACGGTCCTGAGTGGACTCCGTGGCGCTGAGTTCGGTCGTCCGCGATCCGTACAGTTTGGTGTGGTACTGCTCGTCGCCGGAGATCCGGTGGTCGTCCGCGGACGACCGCGACGTCACGGTCGCCTCCTGCGAAGCGACCGGGTAGGTGCGCCCGTCCCGGGCGACGACCAGCTCGAACTGGACCTGGTGCTGGTACCGCGCCGACGGTCCGCTCGAGGAGGAGGTCAACGCGGTGGTCGTGGTCTTGGCCTCGACGGTCTGGTCGGTCTTCGCGCGGGTCCCGGTAGCGCCGAGGTACGCGCCGTCGTAGCCGCTGACCTTGGGCTGGCTGTCCTGGAACAGACCGCGGCCCGCGCCTCGTACTTGTCCGCCGTAAGACGAGCCGTGGCCGGAATTCTTTTTGTCCGTCTGAGTCGAGTTGACGACGTGGTCGACCTCGCTGCCGTCGTGCTTCACGCCCAGGAACTGCGTGTCGAGGATCTTCGCTTTGAGCTGCAATTGGTAATTGTCGGTCCAGAGCACGCCCGCGTCTTGTGCCAGCAAGGACACGCCGCCGTCGAGCGCACTGTCCACAAGGGACGTGACTGCTTCCGGAGAGGCAGTGTCGAGCGTGCGCTGGAGGTTGTTCATCGAATCGTTCAGCACCGATTTCGGCAGCAGCCTGTCGCCGAGTTTGCCGAGCTGCTGCCGGGCGTCCTGCACCAGCTTCGTCAGGTTGGGTGCGTCTTCCAGCACCGCCGAGCCGAGCGAGCTGGACTTGCCGCCTACCAGCGGCGGAGCCGAAAGTGTGCCGGGTGCCGGGGTGCGCGGTTCGACCGGCGGCAGCAATCCTTCCGCGCGTGCCTCGTCCTCGGTCATCGCCACGAAGACCGAACCCGGCAGATGGACGTCCGCACCCGCGCGCGAAATCGATCCGTTGACCAGGCCTTCCTGGCGGCTTTCCGCGATCAGCCGGACATTCGAATCGTACTGCACCAGCACGGTGCGACTGTCCGAAGAGGACCGGTTGGTGTGGTCGACGCTCGCGGTGATCTCCTGGGACGAACCGGAGCTGCGCTGCCACGGGCTCCATTTCGCGGTGCCGAAGAACTGGCCCTGGCCGTGGGTGTCGCTGCCCGGCGGCCGGATGGTGAGGCCGAGTTGCACGTTGGCTTCGACGGATTGCTTGTGCGTGCCTTCGTAACTGGCTTTCGAGCCGCCGGAATACGTCCGGTCCCCGCCGCCGGTTTCCGAAACCGCGACGAGCTTCGGATTGCTCAGCGAGACGCCCACGCCGAGGCCGCCGACTCGGTCCGCGACGCGGCGGTCGTAGCGGAATCCGTTCGCGGTACCGCCCTGCTTGAGCAGCTTCGGCGTGAGGCCGCGGAAGTTTTCCGGGGAGAACATCCGGTCCACGCGGGCGCGCGCTTCGCTGCCCGGCAGGCCGAGCACCGCGTCGCCGCCGGCCGCGCGCTGGAGCTGGCGCAGCGCCTCGTCCCGCAGCGCCTCGGTGTTCGCAAACGCTTCCACGTGCAGGAACTTCGGCGGCGTCTGGTTCTGCTGCTGGGTCAGCAGGTCGTCGATGCTCGGGGTATCGTTCGGCGACATCGAGACGACGCCCGGCTTGCCCGGTGTGAATTCGGCCGGGTCCTTGGCGAGCGCGGCGCCGTCGTTGATCCACAAGTCGACTTTGCCGTCGATCTTCGGCAGGCCGGGATCGCCGGTTTTGGCCACTGTGGACACCTTCGGCGTGACCCGGAACGGCGAGCCGGGCGTCAGCCGCCGCACCCACGGCCGGTGGCGGGTGTAGCTGGTGATCTCGACCTCGAACTCGACGTCGTGCTCGAAGACCTGCGAATCCGGGCTGCCGCCCTTGCCGGTCGTCGTGGTCACCGTCGGGCCACCGGAATTCTTCCAGGTCCGGTTGTCCGAGTACTGCAGCGGGCTGACGGTCGGGCTGATGCCGAGGTTCGCGCCGGCACTGGCGCCCGGAATGATCACGCGGCCTTCGAGACCGACCGACCAGCCTCGTTCGGTGGTGGTCGCGCTGGTCAGCGAGGGGCTGGTTTCGTTGCTGTTCTTGACCGAACGGCCGTCCGCCTGACCGAGGTGACGGCCAGGTCCCGGCTTCGCCTTCACCGTGACGTTGATGTATTCGTCGGTGAACAGCCCGCGCCGCTTCAACTGCGCTGAAACGCCTTGCGTGAACAGACTGTCCATTTTGCCCCGCAGCGAGGCGACCGAGAACGTGGAGGCGATCTTCCGCAGGTTCGCGAACCGCTCGGAGATGTCCCGGCTGGAGCCTTGGTTGTCGCCCTGGAATTTGTCCCAGCGGGGCAGGAACTTGTCCGCACCCGGGAGGTTCCGCAGCGCGTTTTCGATCTGCGGCTGGACGCGCGTCGCCGGTTCGAACGATCCGGGCCGCGCCGTGCCCGCCGCCATGGCCGCCGCGAGATAGGGCGGTTCGTAGCGCGCGCCGACGTCCTTGAACTTCGGCGAGGTCTTCTTCGGCACCGGAAGCCCCTGGGCTTTCGCCTCGGGCAAGCCCATTCGCGTGTACGAAGTGGCTTGGATCGTGGTCGTTTCCCCGGTTGAGGTGGTGACATCGAGGTCGACGGTGACCTTGTACAGGCCGATGTCGCCCTTCGCGTTCACTGTGGACTTGTTGGTGAAGCTGGTGCCGCTTGTGGACTGTTGATTGACCTTCCGGGAATAACTGCCGCTGACCCCGCCGACGCCGCCGACCGTCCCGGGTACATAGGAACCGCCGCCGAAGATCGCATTGACCTCGCCGCCGTATTTCGACGAGACGGTGGTGCTTCCGCCGTTTACCGAGGAATCGTTGAAGCGCAGTTCGCTGTCGCCAGGGATTGTGCCGAGGTATTCGACCTTCGTCGGCCGCGCCGCCAGCTGTACCGCGTCACGGTGGGCACCGTGCGGGCTGAGCAGGTCGTTCGACACCACCGGGCTGCCCTGCATCGCGGTGCCGAGCATGCTGCGCACCCCGCCGCGGCTGAGGAATTCCCGCAACGAGGTACGGCCCGGGGCGCCGAATTTGGTCACCGACGGATGCAGGTTCTTGCTCACCTGATCGAAGAGCGCGTTCTCGTCGAAGTCGACCGCTTCCGGCGAAAGGAATTCGATCTTCTTGGCCCAGTCCGGCTTCGGCTCCGCGGGCCCGACCGTCGGTTCCTGCTTCAGGTTGGACAGGTCGGTGGAGAGGACGAGTCCAACTTGTCCGTCCACTGTGGAGCCAACCAGGCCGCCGGTTTCGTTGCGGACCGTGATGCGGTAGGTGACCGGAGCGTCGGCCCGCTGCATGTCGCCCGCCGTGCGGATCACCCGCTGGTCGGTCCCGGTCGTGGTGCCGGTGTGCTCCGCGGACGGGCTGGCGAGCTGCGCGGTGCCGCCGACGGACGCGTACGGTCCGGCCGGGAACAACGCGAAGTACGAGGAGCCGACGACTTTCGCGGTAGTGTCGGTGTTCGGGCTTGCGTGGGTGGTCTTGACCTCGTTCTTGACGTCGCCGATGGTCGGTTGCGGGAGTTTGGTGATCTGGTCGGCGTTGACGGAGCTGAAGTCCGGCTCCGCGGTGACGTGCACCTCGTACCATTTCTCGCCGGCGCGCACCATTTGCTTGCGGCCGTCGCCCATAAAGGACTCGAACTCAGGGCCGGACAGGGAATCGGTGATCGCGTCGATGCCGTGTATTTGCGGCGGGTTCTGCTGCTTCGGGTTGAGGCGCTGGATCAGGTTTTCGATGCTCGTGCCGACGTCTTTGGCGCCGCGGACGTCGACCGGGACCACGGAGCCGAGCGCTTTGCCGTCGCGGACGAACTCGGGCAGCCGGTCGGCGAGGGGACGGGTGTCGGGCTCCTCCTCGGATTGCTCGTCCGCTACGAGTACGGCGTCCTGCTGGTTCTGGTTTTGCTCCGCTGTGTTCGTGGGGGCGTTGTGGTCTGGCCCGGGCTGAGCGTGGTCCTGGTTCGGTGTTTGGCTGTCGGGTTGCGGGGCCTTGATAGGGGTGTGCAGGTTCGGCCTGCCGTCCGGATCCGGCTCCGAGCGGTGGTCGTCCTGGTGCGGCGTCGGGTTCGGCGCGGGGGCGTCGCCGAGGTGGTGGTCGCGGATGTTCGCGGTGTTCGAGACCTGCTCGATCTGCGCGAGGTTGCCCGGGTTGAGCCGCGAATCGTGCCACGCGTCCGGCCCCATCACGCCAGGCTGGTCCTGGCGGTTGAAGAGAATTTCGTCGTTCTTGTAGCCGTCGCCGAGACCGATGAAGTGCATCAGCTCGTGCGTGACGCCGAAGGGCGAGTCGTGGACGTCCCAGTTGAGCTGGTTCGTGTCCGGGGTGTCGGGGTCCACAGTGGAATCGTGCACGTTGACCGGGACCCGGCGGCTGGGGTCAGCCTGCCAGCCGGTGTCGTCCGGGTGGATGTCGTCGGCGACGCGGACGTCGAGCCGGAGATGCAGCTGGTCTCCGCCGGGCAGCCGGGACGACTGGTTGACCCAGTCCTCGAGATGCTGCCGAAGGTCCTGGACGAATTGCTCTCGCTGCTGGGGCGTGACCGACCCGGAATGCGAGGTCAGGTCGATCGGGATGGTGTGCTCGCGCACCCACTGGCCCGGCGCGATCTCGAACCGGCGCACGTCGAACCGGATGTGCGCCATCGCCCCGGCGAGTTGCCCGCCCTTGAGCCCGTCGCGGTTTCCGGTGAATTGATCGGCGATCTTCTTGATCGGATCGAACCGCTCCGAGGAAAACCGCGTGACCGGCGCAGTGTCGCGACGACCGTTCCAGTCCTTCGGCCCGGGCAGCGTCTTCGGATTCGGCTTCGGCGTTTCCTTTGCCTGCCCATTGTTTTTGGGCGCAGCAGCGGGAGTCTGCGTGTTCGCCGGACGATTGCCGCTGAGATTGTCGACCAGCGCTTGCCGGGTGGCGAGCGTCAGATCGGCGAGCTTCTTGCCGTCCTCGACGTTCTCCTTCATGCCTTTGACCAGCGACATGCGCTCGTTCTTGGGCAGATTCGCGACAACCTCGGAAAACACCTCCGGCCGGTTCGGATTCGGCCCGCTCGGAGTGATCCCGTGGAACGCGGCTTTCGCGGCGATCTTCGCCAGATTGGGATCGAGCGTCGTGTGGTTGCCGAGATAGTGGCCGAGGAGGTCGGACCACGTCGTTTCGTTGGCGTGGCTTTGAGTCAGTGCGGTGATCCCGTTCGGATCGGTGCCGACCTTGCTCGCGATCCGGGTGCCGTTGGTCTGGATGGCAAGATCGGACGAGAACTTCGCGATCGCCGTCGGATGGTCGCTGTATTGCCAGCTCGGATTGCGTTGCGACAGCACTGAATCGACCAGACCCTGGCCTTCTTTGGCTCCGTAATCGAAATTCCCCGTGTTCGGATTCTTGGTGCCAAAAGTCGCGTCGTTCTCGAGCCTGTTGCCCTCCATCCGGACAAAAGTGTTCGGCTCCGGGAAGTAAACCGCCCGAGAATCGACCCCGGCGAGCGCCTGCCGGACGTCGAGATCCAGTTGCGCTGCGCGATTCGCGAGATCCCCGTCCTCGGGCCGGACGTTGTACCCGCCGCTGATCACCTCGGGCGGCCCTTCGGGGTTCTGCTGGACCACGGTATTGACCGCGTCGAACAGCGGCCCGGTGCGGGTGTTGAAGGAGTGGACGTCGGCGTCGCCGGTGTGCAGGTAGACCTCGTTGATCCCGCCCGCTTCGCGGATTTGCCCGACGAGCTGTTCGGTGACTGGATTCCGGACCATCGTTTCGCGGATGCCGCCGTACGGGATGGTCTTCTGGTCGATGTTCGGGTTGCTCGGGTGTTTCCAAGTGAATCCGATAATCGCTACCGGGAAGCGGTTGTCCCAGGTATTCTGGAATTGCTGGATTTTCTGGTTGATCGCTTGTTCCGAGCCTGGTGTGCCGTTGATCCCGATGACCAGGCCGAACCGTCCGTCGGCGGAGTTCCCGGTGAACCCGCCTGCGTACTTTTCCGCGATGGCCTGGAGATTGTCGTCCGGAGTCGCGGCGACGGTGGCTACGACGCCGATGCTGTCCTGGTTGTTCTCGTTGCGGGTGCCGAGGTTGCCGATGATGCCGGTTTCGTGCACGACGGTGAACTTGAAGTTCTTGAGGTGCTGAGCGAAGTCGCCCTTCCCGCCGGTGATAGGCGGCTGCTTGCCGACATTCGGCCCCGGGCCGGCGGCGGGGGTCGGCTTTTTCGGTGCTGCGACTGGGGTGTGGAGGTTGCTGCTTTGGGGTGTTGTCGCGGGCTTTTTGGGCGCTGCGACTGGGGTGTGGAGGTTGGGGCTCTCGGGTGTTGCCGCGGGCCTCTTGGGTGACGCGACTGGAGTGTGAAGGTCCCGGCGCGGCGTGGTGTTGTCGCGGGAGCGCGGGGCCGGAGTGGGCTTCGTGCCGATCGGCTTCGCCGGGTTCGGCGGTTGGTTGTTGTTGGCGTCGTCCGGAGTCGGCTGGGGCTTCGCAGAGCTGGTGGAATCCGAGCCGGGTTTCGGTGATGTGGCTGCGCGCGGATTCACGGCCGGCGCCGGGTTGGCGGACGGCTTCGGGCTGGAATCGGTGACCGGGTCACCGGTGGGATTGGCGGAGCGGTCAGGGCTTGGACTGCCGGGAGCGTTCGGCCTCGAGCTGGGTTCGGCAGCGGGGTTAGTGCCTGTCTTCGGATCCGGGTTGGTGGTCAGGTTCGGGCCCGGAGACGGTGCCAGGTTCGGATTGCTGGCCGGGTCCGGCCGGGTAGCCGGGCTCGGGTTGGCGGCCGGGTCCGGGTGTGTAGTCGGGCTCGGGTTGGTGGCCGGATGGGGATTGGTGCGGGTGCCCAGGTTGCCAGCGTTGTTCGGGTTTGTGGCGGGGCTGGGCTTGGTCGCCGGAGATGGGTCGGAGTTAGTGGCGGGATGCGAATCGGTGCCCGGGTTGGGAGTGACGTTCGGGTTGGGAGACGGGGTGAGATTCAGATCCGCGGCGGGGCTGGGCTTCGCTGCCAGATCCGGGCTGGGGGCCGGGCTTGGGCTGGGGTTGGTGGCCGGATTGCTGTGGGCGCTCGGGTCGGCGGTGGGGCTCGGGTCCGGGGTGGGGCTCGGCTTGGTCGTCGGCTCCGGACCGGGGGCAGGGCTCGAGACGGGTTTAGCGGCTGGGTTCGGATCGGTGCTGGAGCCCGGGTTGGTTGCCGGGTTGAGGTTGCCGGTCGTCGGGCCGGTGACCGAGGTCCGGATGGGGCTCGGGTCGGTGGCGGGGTTCGGGCCGTCGACGGTGGTTTTCGGGGAGGGGCTTGGGGTGGAGTCGATGCCCTTGACGCTGGTTGACGTCGGCGGAGGCACCGGCTTGGTCTGCTGGGCGGTCGCCGGGTCCGGGTTGGTGCTGGTGGAACTCGGGCTGGTGTTCGGGGTGCGGACGGAGTCGGGGGATGAGTTGGTCTCGGGGCCGTGCTGAGCGGACGGGGTCGGGGAGGCTGTGACGTTCGGGCCGGGTGACGAGTGTGAAGAAGCGTTGGTCGCGGGGACCGGGCCGGTGTGGCCGGAGGGGTTGGGGGCGGTGTCCGGACCGGGGTGGGGCTTCGGGTTCGAGGAGCCGTTCGCCTGGCTGTTGTCGGTGGCGGAGTCCGGGGACGCGTTCTGGCCGCCGAAGCCGGGGAGTCCGGTGTCGTGGTGCGGGGTGGGCGTGTGGGTGCCGCCGGTCGCGGGCGGCGAGACAGGGTGGCCGCTCGGTGATGGGCTGGTGGCGGGGTTGGCCGGTGAATCCGCCGTCGAGGGGGTCGAGTCTCGTGGCCCGGCGGGGGTGGGTGTGGACGGTGGCGGGGTGGGGGTCCCGGTCTTGACCGAGTCCGGCGTGGACGGCGGCGGGGCGGCGTGGTGGTCGGCACCGTTCGTGCCTTGACTGGCGGGAGTGGAGCCTGGGCTGGTGTTTGTGCTGGTTGACGGGCTTGTGCTGCCACTGGGATTGGTGTTTGCCCCGGGGTTCGGACTAGTGCTGGGGTTTCCGGCATTTGCGTCGGGACTGGTGCTCGGGTTTCCAGCGCTCGTGCCAGGGCCAGTGTTGTGGCCGCCATTCGTGCCGGGGTTCTGGTCGGGGGTGGGGCTGGTGGTGTTGCTCCCGCCCTGGTTTCCGGTGCTGGGGCCGCTGCTGGGAGGGGTCGAGCCAGTGGCGGGGGTGTTGTCGTTCGTGCTGCCGGACGAACCAGCGGGGTTGCTGCCGGGTGACTGCGGCGCGGGATTGCTGGCCGAGCCGTTCGCGGGAGCGTTGCTGGTGGTGGGGTCGGAGTGGGGGGCGTTGTTCGCGGAGTTGGGGTCGCCCGTTGAAGGGGAGTTGGCACCGGGTGAGGTTGGGGTGTGGGAGGCGTTCGCTGAGCTTGAGTTGGTGGCGGGGTCTCCGGTCGACGGGTTGCCGTTCGTCGAGTGTGCGTCGGGTGTGGGGTTGGGCGTGCCGGGCGCGGAGTTCGAGGCACCGCCGGTCGTCGAGCCGTTGGGGGAGTTCTGGCTGCCAGGCGAGTTGCTGGCGGAGTTGGTGTCTGGGGAGGTGGAGTTGTTCTGGCCGTCGCTGTGCGGGGCGTTGTTGCCGGAGTTGCTGGAACTATTAGCGCCGCCCGGGCCGGAATTGCCGGGGGCGTTGGCGTCACCAGGGCCAGAGCCACGGGAACCGGAGCCGCCGGAGCCGTGTGGATCGGAGCTGTTGGTGCCGCCCAGGCCGGTGCCGCCGGAGCCGGTGCCACCAGGGCCGGTGCCATCGGAGCCATGGGAACCGGAGCTGTTGGAGCCGCCAGGGCCAGCGCCGCCAGGGCCGGTGCCGCCGGAGCCATGGGGGCCAGAGCCGTTGGAGCCGCCAGGGCCAGAGCCACCAGGACCGGAGCCGCCCGAATCGCCAGGGCCGAGACCCCTCGGATCGCCGGAACCGCCAAGGCCGTTAGGGCCGTTGACCGGGTCCACCTTGATGTTCCCGGTCCCGTTCTCCCCGCCGGGGTCGTTCGGGCCCTTCCCCTCACCGCCGCCACCGCCGCCGGTGAGTTTGTCGTGCAGGTTTTGGCCCGCGTGATGGGCACCGTGAGTCGCAGCGCCGCTGAGGCCGCCGTTCAGGGCGCCCCAGCCCAGGCTGTCCAGGTCTCCGCCGAACAAACCCGCGCCGGCCAGGCCGACTACCACCTCAGTAGCCGCTTCGACGCCGGCCGCGCCGAAGACGTTGTGGCCCCATTTGCCCAGGCCGCTGTGCGCGCCCGCGGCGAACGCGCCGCCGATCGCGCCCAGCGCGGCGTTCTGGCCGATTTGTTTCCAGTCGAAGCCGTCCCGGTTGCCCTGCGCGATCTGGATGAACTCGGCCAGCATCTCCTCCGCCGCCTCTTCCGCGGCTTCCTGCGCGGCCTCTCGCGCGACCCTCGACAGCAGGCTCATCAGGCGCGACATCAGCGAGCGTTCGATCTGCATCACCGCGGTCCGCCCGGCTGCCCAGATTCCCGGGATCAGCGGGGCGGTGAACGGGTTCGTCATCGCCCAGATCAGATCCGCTGCGGTGACCGCGATGGAGATGAGGATGCCGTATTTGGCGTTTTCCACATTCAACGCGTATTCGCGCAGGGCGGCGGCCTGCTGCTGGGCACGGTAGGAGAAACCGGCGCCCATGGTGCTGAGTTTGTTGGCGTAGTCGGCGAAGTTGGTCGCTACCTCACCGCCCACATTGGACACTACCTGCTCCGCCAGCTGGCTGAAACCGGTTCCAGCGGCGGAAATCTCCTGCGCGACCTGATCCCACTCGGCGGCCAGTTCGCGGGCTTTGTCCTCGTCGCCCTGCGGCCAGGCGTCGCCCGCGATGATGTAGAACACCCAGTTCAGGCTGGGGTCCACCATGAGACTCATCGCGGGGGCACCTCCTTAGCGCGAAAAATCAGGAAACAGGTTCTTCCGGGGTGATCGGCGGCTGGGCGGGGATCGACTTCGCGGGTTCCCAGAGTTCGGCGGGCTCCAGAGGGTGTGTGACTTCGCCCTCGACCGCGTCCACCGGCTTTTGCGAGCGGACGAAGACGGTCGATTCGGTCGGCTGCAGCGGGGTCACGACCTTGTGCTGAACCGGGCGTCCGATCGACAGGTGCTTCAAACGCGGTTCCTCGTCAGGCAACGGCTCCTGGCCGCGATCCGGAATCCGGGCCCGGACGCTCTTCGCGGCGGTCCAGTCGCCGTCTTCGGCTTCCGGGGATTTGCCCAGCACTCTGTTTTGGATTCGCACGCCGCGCCGGTACTCGGTCGGAGGGGCGTCCGAACCGCCGCCGGGGTCGGCCTTGGTGACCTTCTCGTGCAGGTCGGTGAAGTTCTTGAACAGGGCATTCGACCCGTCGAAAGCACCCTGGTCGGCCTCGCGGAACGACGTCGCCATGTCGCCGATCGCGTCGCGGGTCGCTTCCACCGCCAGTGCCCACGCGTTGATGCCGTTGTAGATCTCGGCCGCCGACTGGATGTGGGTTTTGGAGAATTCGTTGCCGTTCTTGTCATTCCCGGCCGCGTCCTGGATCCGGCTGGGGTTCGCCAGGCTTTGCACCCGCTGGGCCAGCGTGCGCAGTTCGGCGCTCTTGCCGTCGAAGCCGTCGCGGCCTCCGTCCAGGCCGTCGGCGTCGACGAAAAATTGGTCGGTCACGGCAGGTTCCCTTCGTCGAATCCCGGCACCCGCGCCGAGAACAGGGCGTTGACGTCCACTTTTCCGCTCATCAGATCCTCCGCGGAAATGCCCGGCGGCAGCATGGGCGCCATCATTTCCGCGGCCGCGGCGACGGATTTCTGCCGGGCGGCGGAGACGGTCTGCACGATCACCGAGGCCAGTTCGGCGGGAGCCATGCGTTTGTACGCGCTGGTGGGGAAGGAAAGTTCGGTCAATTCGCCGGTACGGCCGACGGTCGCGGTCACCTCGCGGCGAGCCGAAGTGACGGTGCTGGTGGCGGTTTCGACGTCCTGGCGGGCCTGGTCGAAATGGTCGCGCTGGTGCTGGTAAGCGGCCATCGCGTCCTCGAGCATCTTTTCGTAGTGCGTGCTCATCGGGTCTCCTCCCGAGGGGTCAGCCGACCGAGGCGAGGCCGGGCCCGAGGGCCATGGCGCCGGTGTCGGGCGGGCGGATGCCGCGCAGGTCGGCGGCGGCGAGCGTGCGCGACGCGGCGGCGGCCGACAGCGTGCGGGCCAGTTCGTGCGCGGCGTAGGCGGTGTGGTCGGACGCGGCGGACAACTCGTGGGCGAGGGCGTCGCGGACGTCGTCGGGGACCTCGTGGCCGCGGCGGACCAGCAACCGCACGGCGATCTCGGCGAGTTCGTCCACTGTGTACTCGCCGAGTTGCCAGCCGTACGGCAACGCGTCGCGCAGGGTGGGCAGTTGCGCGAGCAGTTCGCCGACGCGGTCGCTTTCGCCGGTGAACACCACGACCGGATCGGCGGGGCGGCGGGCGATCATTTCGGACAGTGCTTCCAGGGCTTCGATGCCGGGGGTGTGCGGCGAGGTGTCCCAATCGCCGTCCAGGTCGACGACCAGGGTGCCGCCGGAAGCGTCCTCCACGGCGGCCCGGACGAGGTGTTCGGCTTGGCCGGGCCATTGCGGGGAAAGCTCTTCGGCGAGGTTGCGGTGCACCAGCTGGCCCATCGGAGCCATGCCGAATTCGGAGAGGATTTGCGCGTACAGTTTCGCGTACTCCGACCGTCCGGTGCCGCGTTTGCCGCTGATCACCAGGTTGGCCTGGTGGCCGAACGGTTGCCGTTCGTGGGTGAGCCTGCCGAGTTTGAGCAGCAGCCGTTCGGCGTTCTCTCGCACCGATTTCTGGCCGACCAAGCCGCTGAGGCGTTTCCAGCCCGCGCTGGTCGAAACCGCGGCGGCGGGATCAGCAGTGACCGAAACCGCTGACTTCGCGGCGGAAGGAAGTTGCGCCAGCTCGGCCTGAAGATCGTCGGCGGTGAGGCGGTTCAGCTCGATGTCTTTGGACGGCGGATAAAGCGCCAGTCGCGACGCCTGGTTGTTCACCATCGCCTCGAACAGCTTGCGCGCGACGCGACCGTTGCCGAATGTCGAGTTCTTCGGCACCCGTTCGAAATACTCGCGCAGCGCGGCGAGCGCGTCGTCGGTCATTTCGTAGTAGTGCTTGCGGGTCAGGCCGGTCGTGATGGTGACCAGTTCGTCGACGCTGTAGTTCGGGAATTCGATGGTGCGCGTGAACCGCGAAGCGAGACCGGGGTTCGACTGCAGGAACTGTTCCATCTGCTCGGAATAGCCCGCGACGATCACCACCAGCGAATCGCGCTGGTCCTCCATGATCTTCATCAGCGCGTCGATGGCTTCCTGCCCGAAGTCCGGACCGGAACCGCCGGTCGGCGCGCTCAGCGTGTACGCCTCGTCGATGAACAGCACCCCGCCGACGGCCTTCTCGACGACCTCGGTCGTCTTGATCGCGGTGGACCCGATGTACTGGCCGACCAGGTCCTGGCGGGCCACCTCGATCATGTGCCCCTTCGACAGGATCCCGAGTTCGGCGAGCACCGTGCCGTACAGCCGGGCGACGGTCGTTTTGCCGGTGCCGGGCGGTCCCGCGAACACCAGATGCCGCGACATCGGCGGCATCGGCAGGCCCATCCGCTCGCGCATCTGCGACATCTTGATCAGGTTGATCAGGCCGGTGACTTCCTTCTTCACCCCGGCGAGCCCGACCAGCGCCTCCAGATCGCCCAACGGGCCTTCGAGCACCTCTCCGGCGGCCTCGCTCACGGTCTGGTCGGCGGTCGCGAAGTCGCTCGGCGGACCAGCGGGCACCGGCTCCGCGGTCCGGGCGGAATCGGTGCTCAGGTTGTCCACATCCGCGTGCTCGCCGCTCACGAGTTCGCCCGACGCGTCGTTGACCACGCAATCGCGGATGCTGACCGGCTCGGTGGTTTCCACGTGGAAGCCGTCCTCGCCCGCGCCGAGGATCTCGCACTCGGTGAACGACGCCTGAGCAGCGACGTACACGCCGTTGCCGCGCGCATTGCGCACCCGGCAGCGGGAAGCGGTCAGCGTCGTACCGACGGTGATTCCGTCCCCAGTGGAATCGATGATCTCGCAATCCTGCAAGGAGATTTCCGCAGTACCGCCAAGGTGCAGACCGCCGCCGCGCACCTGCACCGACTTCGCCGAGGACGGCGCGCCGCTAGCGAACGAGACCGCCTTGTCGGAGGTCGAATCGACTCGAAGGTCGGCCACGGTCAGCCGGGCGTCCTCGGTGACCTGCACCCCGGTTTCCCGGCCGGTGTCGATGGAGGCGTCCGCGAGGTCCAAGGTGGACTGTCCGGAAAGGATGATCCCGACGCCGCTGTCCGGAGTCATCCGCAGCCCGCCGACGGTCACCGCGGCGTCGGCGCTGACCGACATCGCAGTGTGCGTCGAGCCCCGCACGGTCGCGCGTTCGAACCGCGGCCGTGCCTGATCGTCGACCAGGATCGTGACCGGCGAGCCTTCAAAAGTGCAGTCCACGAACTGCGGCGCGGCAGCTCCGGTGGCCTGCACCGCGTTCGCACCTGCCCCGGCGAACACGCATTCGCGCAGTAACGGCTCGGCGGACGCGGCGATGTGCGCGGCCTGCATCGGCGCCGAACGGAACTGCGACGACGCAACGGAAACCCGGCCCTTGCTGGTCACGTACAGGTCGACATTCGCGCTGTCCCGCACGGTGAGCCCGGTGATCGTCGCGCGTCCTTGCTGCTCCACGACCATCGCCGGCTTCTGCGCGCCGACGATTTCGCACTGCTCGACAATCGCGACCGCCTCGCCGTTGACGCACACCCCGTTGCCCGCCGCGCCCCGCACCACGCAGCGGCGCAGCAGCACCGAGCCGGTCTCGGCCACCACAACGCCGGACGACGCGGCGTCGACGATCTCAGTGTCCTCAATGGCCGATTGCGCCGGCGACGCGACCACGACCCCGGCACCGCCGGTGCTCGTCACCGTGCAGCCGCGCAGCGCGAGCGAACCCTCCAACCGCGCCAGCAGCGTCGCCCACGAGGTCCCGGACAGCCGGCAGCCGTCCAGCGCCGCCTCGCCGCGCACGACGTCCACCGTGACCAGCTGGTCGTCGACGCCGGTGAGGACGAACCCGCTGAGCTGCACCGCCTCGGCGTTCGCGACGAGCACGCTCCCGGTGTTCGCCACGATTTCCACGGTGCCCGCGCCCTGTTCGGCCACCAGCGACACCATCCGGTCCACCACGAGGTTTTCCTCGTACCGGCCGGGGTGCACGCTGATCGTCGCCCCCGGCTGCGCCTGCGCCAGCGCCGCGCCGATGGTTCCGAAGGCACCCGGCCGGTCGCCGCCGACCACGAGCAGCTGTCGGTTCATCGTCTCCGCCTCTCCGCACTCACGCCAGGCCCGGGAGCGCCCCGAACCGCTCCGCGGCCTGCTCGTCCATCACGGTCCGGACCAGGTCCTCGCCCGCTTCCGCCCACGTCTGCACCGTCTGCCGGAGCGAATTCATGGCCAGCTCGTCCAGCGAAGCCCGGTCGTTCGCCACCCGTCCGGTCTCGTCGATCTCGCTCGCGGTCAGCTCCCGCAGCAGCACCGCGCCGCGCGCACCGGCGGCCGGTTTGCGCGTTTCCAGCACCTTGAAGCTGGTCCCAGGCACGAACAGCACGCGGTTTTCGACGCCGCCCTCGCTCGGTTCCAGCAATTTGGTGCGCCGTCCGGTGATCGACCACACCAGCACGTCCGTCTCCCCGTCCACTGTGGACGACGGCTGGGTCAGCGCGTTGAGGAAACCCCATTCGGTCAGCACTTTCCGCCCGTCCAGCAGCGGCCACGCGGACGGCGGCAGCTCGGTGGCGAAGGTCGCCGGTCCGCGGTGCGAGGGCAGCCTGCTCAGCCCCGCCACGACGCACCGGGCGACCGGGACGTGCGGGCCGTTCGCGCCGCGCCGCAGCCCCGCGTCGATCGTCGATCCCTTGGGGGACAGGTAAAGCTGCACGGCTACCGCGTCGGTCAGCACCTCGGCCGAGGACGACGTCGACAGCACGCCTTGGAAACCCGGGTGCTCGGACAGGATCCGCGCGACGGTGTTCGACATCAGGCCGTATTCCGCGCCGAGCGATTTACGGAGCCACTGGCGTTCCTTGTCGGCACCGCGTTTGGGCAGCAACGCTGTCGATTCCGCACCGGGGGTTTCCTGGAAACGCAGCTCTGCCGGGGCTTTCGCCGGTTTCGGCGCGGGCTCCGCTTTGGCCGGAGGTTCCGGCTGGTCCGAAGTGGACGCCGGAATCGAGGGCTTGTCGACCGGTGGTTCGACGGGCTTGGCCGGTGCGACGTCGGCCGGGGCGAGGTGCGTGAGCGGCTTCGCGGCCGGAGGAGCGGCGGAGACCTTGACCGGGGGCTCGGCGGGCGTTTCCGCCGGAGCAGCGACCGGAGCGACCGGAGCAGCAACGGGAGCAACCGGAGCAGCGATCGCCCCGGGAACCTCCGTCGGCGCGGCAATCCCCAACGCCGCCGGAGCCGCAGGCAGATAAGCCGCCGGAGCAGGCGCAGCCACCACCGGCACCGGATGCCCGGACTCGATCGCGTCCAACGCCCGCGCCACCACCCGCGGCCGCGCACGCTCCGCAAGCAGCGCGGCAGCAGGCAGCACCCGGCTCATCCGGCGAGTCTGCTCGTCCAGCCGCGCCAGCAAATCCTCCGCCAGCAACCGCATCCGCGACGCCGAGCCCTCGTCCGCCGCGTCAAAGGTCAGATTGTGCACTGCGGCATCGAGGCCGATCTCGCGGATCGCGGCCGACGAAGGACCGCCCTGCGGCGGACGCACCAGCAGCCCGGACTGCACGACCTCGACCACCGCGTCCGGCGAGTACCAGTACACCGCCGGAGAGACCTGGTCGAGCCCGTGGATCGGCGGACGGTGCGACAGCAGCTCAGGCAAGACGGAATCCGAACCCGGTTCGTAGCCGAGTTCGGTGGTGAACGGACGCCAGCCGAGCCGTCCGTCGTACAGCACCGTCCGCAGGGTCGGCAGCTGCGGCGAACCGACCGGCACGCCCGCGTAGAACGCGACCGGCTTGCCGAGCAGATCGGCCAGCGCCTGCCCGATCGCGGCCTCGCCGGGCACCTGCATCGGGCCGTACTGGACGAACCGCGCCTTGGCCCGCACCTTCTCCGGCAGCTGCACCCACAGCCGGGCCGCGTCGTCCAGCGCCAGCGGCGGACAGCCGGGGCAGCCCAGCACGATCGTCATGGTGTCGTGCTGGGCGGGCATCCGGGAGATCAGCGCGCGGCGGTGGTGCCGCTGGGGCGCGTCGAAGCCGACCGGACGGACCCACAAGCCGCCCGGCAGCGGTTCGGCGACGCCGCGCGAACTCGTCGGGGTCAGCTCGGCGGCGATCCCGGAATCCCAGGCCGGACGCGGGAACCGCTTCGCCTCCCACGTCGGCGGACGGCCCGGCCGGAAGCGCACCCAGCCGCCGCCGCGCCCGGCGTGGACGAACAGCGCGCCGCCCGCGCTCGGGATCACCGACCCGTCCGGCGCGAGCACCGGGCGGTTGATCCGCTCGGCCAGCCACTGCCCGGCCAGCGCGGTGGTCTCGCGCGAACGGCCGCCGATCACCAGCCGCACGCCGCGGCGGCGCCGGGGGAGCGCCTTGGCGACCGATTCCCACATCGTGATCGGCGAATCCACCGGCAGGTCCACGACCACCAGGTCGTGGTCGGGATCGGCGGCGACGCCGAGCGCGAGCGACTGCGCCTCGCCGGTCATCCCCTCGGCGAGGTGCACGACCAGGGCGTTGCCCACGGTCTTCTTCTCCAAAGCGCCGTCGTCGCGCCGGATCAGCGAGAGTTCCATGGCTGTCCTCCTTCCGCTCAGGCTCGGCGGCCGACGGCGGGCGCCGCCCCGCCGGTGTGGTGCGCGATCAGCCCGTACACGAAGAACCCGACCGCGATCAGCAGTCCGAGGACGAGCCCGACCAGCAGGCCCACCCAGGCCCTCCGAGCGGGCACGTCGAGGTGGCTCGCGTCGCCGAGCACCAGCGCCGACGTCATCCGCCCGATCAGGAACGAATACGCCTCGACGTGGTCCTTCTGCGTCTGCACCATGGCACCTCTCCTTCGCTTATTCGGTGAGCCCGACGGCCCACGCGTAGACGCCGAAAAGCTGCAGCAGGATCGGGATCATCGCCACCGCGCTCAGCGTTTCCAGCCAGTTCGCCAGATGCCCCCAGATCGGCAGCAGCCGCCGCGGCGGCGGGCGCAGCATCGCCAGCAGGAGCAGGAAGAACACCAGGCACAGCCCGGCGAGGCAGGCGCCCCGCCACTGCGCGGGCAGCGGCTGGATCAGCGCCAGCCCGAGCAGCACCAGGCCGATCGCGCCGGCGACGGCGAGCGGAACCCGCTGCCACACGCCGAGCAGCGCCCGCGACCGCATCAGCACCGCCGCCGACACCAGACCGCCGAGAAGGGCCGGGAACAGCCCGTGGCCGACCAGGAACGGGAAGCAGCCGACGAAAACGGCGGTGGCGGCGAGGCAGGCGATGGTGAGGTAGCCGTCGGCGTACCCGGTCTGGCGCGCCATCTGCGCAGCCGGCATCGGCTCGATGTCGTACTGCAGTTCGCCGGCCGAACGCGGCAGCTGCGGACCGCGGATGCGCGCGAACCGGATGCCGATCCGCGGCGCGAACACCATGAGCCCGACCAGCACGAACGACACCAGCCCGGCCGCCTGCTCGGTGGTGAACCCGGCGCCGAGGTGCAGCCACAGCGAGATCGCCCCGGCGAGCCCGGTCGCGACCACCGCGCCGAACGGCACGAACGGGATGGCGTGCGACCAGGCGGCCCGTCCGCCGAGCACCAGACCGCCGGCCAGCGCGAAGGCCAGGCAGCCGGTCAGGACCGGCGTGCCTTGGAGGTCGAACGCCGGCTCGAGCCCGGCCACCGCGACCGCGCCCGCGAGGAACGCGAACCCGCACCCGCCGAGCCCGAGCAGGGCCAGCAGCGCCTTGTCGTCCGAACGCACCCCGGTCGCCACGGCCGCGACGAGCAGCCCGAGCGACACCACGCCGCCGCCGATCGCGCTCAGCCCGGACGAACCCGGGTAAAGCAGCACTTTGGCCAGCACGACGAGGGAGAAGATCGCGAACCCGAGGAACAGGCCGCGGTTGAATTCCGGGCGCCAGCGGCCGGGATGGCGGCTCACCGCGGTGGCCATGCCGTCCGCGATGTCGTCGAAGTCCAGTTCCGGCAACGGATCCGCGCGAGGGCGCAGGTGGAATTCCTCGCCCTCCTTCCAGTCCAGCGACTCCGGCGTGCCGGACGCGTCGAGCGGTTCCTCGCCGAGCCGCTGCAGCACCCAGGCCTCGCCGAGGTCGTCGCGGCCGCCGGTGTGCTCCAGCAGCACCGGCAGCAGGCTGGTCAGCGGGACGGACATCGGCACCGCCAGATCCGCCCTGCCCTGCGGCCCGTACACGGTGATCCGGCACAGTTCGCCGGTCGACGCGGTCATCGCACGCCTCCTTCGGTCGTCGCGAGCGGGGACCAGCCCTCGCCGGTCCGTTCTTCTTCCGCGATCGCGGTCTGCACGAGCTTCACGCCGCGGCGGGTGACCAGCTGCGCGCGTCCGGCGGGCAGCGGGCGCGGCGCCGCCTCGCCGAGGAATTTGCCCTCCTCCTTGGGGTAGGAGAACACCACGCCCGGGCTGCCGAGCTCCCAGATCCGGCGGACCACCGAATCGCTCAGCGCCCGCATCGCGCCCGAGGTGCTGCGGCTGAGGATCAGGTGGAACCCGATGTAGGAACCCTGCGACAGCAAGGACAACAGCGGTTCCAGCGGCGAGCCCATGCCGCTGGTCAGCAGTTGGTAGTCGTCGACCACGAAGAACAACCGGGGACCGGTCCACCAGTCGCGGCGCTTGAGCCGGTCCGCGGTGATGGTCTGGTCCGGCACCCGCGGAGTGAGCGAAACGCTGGCCTGCTGCGCCAATTCCTGCAGTGCCTCGGTGGTGGTCGCGTACCCGACGCGGTAGGCCTCGGGCACTTCGGCGTCGAGCTGGCGGCTCGGGTCGGCCAGCACGATCTTCGCCTCGCTCGGCGAGTAGCGCGTGAGGACCGACCGCAGGACGACCCGCAGCAGGTTGGTCTTGCCGGTTTCGTTGTCGCCGAAGGCAAGCAGGTGCGGAGTGGCCGCGAAATCGTGCCACACCGGCAGCAGCCGCTGCTCGTCCTGGCCGAGCGCGATCCGCAGGTCGCCGTCCGGCGCGGGCAGCTGGGCCATCGGCAGTTTCGCGGGCAGCAGCCGCACCGCCGGGGCCGGCGCGCCCGGCCAGAACAGGTGGACCTCCTCGGCGACCGCCTTGGCCGCTGCGGCGAGGTCGTCGGTGTTCCCGCTGCCGTCCATCCGCGGCAGCCCGGCCAGGAAATGGAGTCCGTCCGGGGTCAGGCCGCGACCGGGCTGGTTCGGCACCGTTTTCGCCTTGCGCGAGCCGATTTCCGACTCCATCGGATCGCCGAGCCGCAGCTCGAACCGCGTCTGCAGCAGGTCGCGCAGGTACGGGCGGATCTCCGACCAGCGGGTCGCGCCGATCACCACGTGCACGCCGAAGGACAGGCCGCGCGAGGCCAGCTCGCCGATCTTCTGTTCCAGGTCGCTGTAGTCGTTCTTGAGGCTGTACCAGCCGTCGACCACCAGGAACACGTCGCCGAACGGATCCTCGATCTGGCCCTTGCGGCGCAACGCGCGGTAAGCGTCCATGGATTCGATGCCGTGCTCGGAGAACAGCGTCTCGCGGCCTTCCATGACCTGCGAGATTTCCTCGATGGTCCGGACGACGCGGTCGCGTTCGAGGCGGGTGGCGACCGAACCGACGTGCGGCAGCCCGGACAGCGACATGATCCCGCCGCCGCCGAAGTCCAGCCCGTAGAACTGGACCTCCTGCGGGGTGTGCGTCATCGCCAGCGCCAGCACGAGCGTGCGCAGCAGCGTCGACTTGCCGGTCTTCGGCCCGCCGACCACCGCGACGTGCCCGGCCGCCGACGACAGGTCCGCCGTCAGCAGTTCGCGGACCTGCTCGAACGGCCGGTCGATCATCCCCATCGGCACCCGGAGCTTGCCCCAGTGCGCCGGGTCGGCGACGGCCATGCCGCGCACCGGGTCCGGCGTGACGCTCGGCAGCAGCGAGTCCAGGCTCGGCGATTCGGCCAGCGGCGGCAGCCACACCTGGCGCGCCGCCGGGCCCGCGCCGGTCAGCCGGTCGATGAACGCGTCGGCGAGCGTCGGCCCGCCCGGCACGGCGGCCTCGAGAGCGTCCACATCGGACTGTTTCTCGGCCGGTTCCGGTTCGTCGTCGCGGATGATCAGCTTGGCGGGCCGGGCCTCGGTGCGGAACGGGACGACCTCGCGGCTCACGCGCGCGGCGTCCACGTGCGTTTCGCCGTTGCCCGCGGGGACCGGACCGGAGACGTAAGCGGCCTTGAACCGCACCAGGTTCGTGGTGTCGATCTTCAGGTAGCCGTTGCCTGGTTCCGGCGGCAGCTCGTAGGCGCTGCCCGCACCGATCACGCTGCGGGACTCCATCGAGGAGAAGGTGCGCAGCGCGATCCGGTACGACAGGTGGCCTTCGACGCGGTGGATGCGGCCCTCGTCCAGCCGCTGCGAGGCGAGCAGCAGGTGCACGCCGAGGCTGCGGCCCAGCCGTCCGACCGAGACGAACAGCTCCATGAACTCCGGCTTGGCGCTCAGCAGTTCGGAGAACTCGTCGACCACCAGGAACAGCGTCGGCATCGGGGCCAGCTGTTCGCCGGCCGCGCGCGCCTTTTCGTATTCGTACAGCGACGGGTAGCCGCTCGCGCGCAGTTGTTCCTGCCGCCGCACCATTTCGCCGTTGAGCGAGTCCTGCATGCGGTCGACCAGCGGCAGTTCGTCGGCGAGGTTGGTGATCGTCGCCGAGGTGTGCGGCAGCCGGTCCATGCCGAGGAACGTCGCGCCGCCCTTGAAGTCGACGAGCACGAAGTTGAGGATCTCCGACGAATGCGTCGCGGCCAGCCCGAGCACGAGCGTGCGCAGCAGCTCCGACTTGCCCGAACCGGTCGCGCCGATCAGCATCCCGTGCGGGCCCATCCCGCCCTGCGCGGATTCCTTCAGGTCCAGCTCGACGATCTCGCCGTCCTCGGTCACGCCGATCGGCACCGACATCCGGGCCCGCTGCGCCGACCTCGGCCGCCACTGGCCCGGGATGTCGAAGGTGTGCACGTCCTTGATGCCGAGCAGCGCGGTCAGGCCGAAATCGCTTTCCAGCGGCTGGTCGGCGATCTCGAGGGTGCCGCTGGTCCTTTTCGGGGCGAGCAGCCGGGCGAGGCCCTCGACCTGGGTCACCGACAGCTCGTCGCGGGTCGCCGAACCGACGCCGCTGCCCGCCGGGAACTCGACCAGATCGTCCTTGGTGGTCAGCCGCAGGACCTTGGGGCCGCCCGGGAGCGTGCCGGTGACGTCGAGCAGCACGACGTTGCGCAGTCCCGCGCCGACCAGCCGCGAGGACTCCGGGATCGTCGCCAGGTGCGCGACGACCACCACGAACGGTTCGGTCGTCGTCGGCCCGACGGTCTTGTCGTGGTCGTCGCGGTCGGCGACGTCCGGGCCGAGGAGATCCATCAGCTCGTCGTGGTCGGCGGCGAGGAGCCGGAGCGGGCCCGCCGCGTCGCGCAGAGTCGGATGGTTGTTGTGCGGCAACCACTTCACCCAGTCCCACTGCGCCTGCGCGGCCTCCGTGGTGAGCACCGCGAGCCGCAGTTCGTCCGGCGAGTGGAAGGCGACCAGCTGCGCGAGCATCGCCCGGACCAGCCCGACGGCCGCGTCCGGATCGCCGTCGAACTCGACGCTGGTGAAGCTGCGCAGCCCCACCGCGGTCGGAATGCCCGACAACGTGCGGTAGGTCTCGGTGAACCGGCGCAGCGAGATCGCCGACAGCGGTTCGAGGTCCTCGATCGGCTTGGTCACCGGCGGCACGAGTTCGAGCGCCGACTGCTGCGTGCCGAGCCCGATCCGCACCCGCGCGAAGTCCTCGTGGCTGATCCGGCGCTCCCACAGCCGCGGCCCCATCGCGAGCGACCACAGCGAGTCCGGGGACGGGTTGTTCCAGGCCACCGCGTGCCGCTGGTCCTCGGCGGTCGAACGGGCCCGCTCGCGGACCTGCCCGATGTAGCGCAGGTAGTCCCGCCGCTCGGCCTGCATTTTGCGCTTGCGCTCGGCGGCCGCGCGGGACAGCTGTCCGAGGCTCATCGCGATCATGGACACGCCCATGCCGCCGCCGATCACGTAGGTGAACGGCGAACTGCCCGCGACCCCGGAGAACGCCAGCACCATCACCAGCGACCCGATGGCCATCGGCAGCATCATCAGCAGCGAGTTGAAATCGCGCGCCGCCGGTTCCGCCATGACGGGCGGTTCCTGCAGTTCTTCCTGTCCTTCGGGCATTTCCGGACCCGCCGCGCGCGGGCCCCGCTTGACGGTTTCCGTGCTCATTCGAGCACCCCCGGAGAGCTGCGGTGCCTGCCCCAGGCTGAATCGTCCTGCCGGAGCAGGTCGGCCATGGTGCGTTCCTCTTCTTCCTCGGTCTCTTCGTCCGCCTCGTCGGCTTCGGGCTCCAGGGGTTCTGGTGCGTCGCCGCAGGTGGGCAGCTCGTCAGGCAGGATTTCGGCCGGTCCGCCGCGGACCCGCTGGTAGGTGCCGAGCGCTTCGTCGGGCCGCCACGGTTCGTCGGAGCGCTGGACGTGGTCGGTGGTGATCTCCTCAGCCCGGTCCTCCGCTGGCGTGGTGACCGGCAGGAGAGCGGGGAGGAAGTCGGCGGTGCCTACGTCCCAGGCGGAGATGTCCTCGTGGTCGAGGGGTTGGACCACGGCAATCCGCACGCTCTCGTCTTCGGGGGATGCTGCGGTTCCCCAGCCGGTGTTCGCGGGTGTGTCCACAGTGGACTGAGGAAGCCAGGATTGCCGGGCCTCGCTCAGCATTTCGGCCGCGTCGGGACGTTCGGCTGGGGGCTTTGTGCTGTTGCCTGGGGTGTTCAGCGGGACTATCGGGATGGCGGCTCCCGGGGTTTGGTTCGCCCCGTCGGCTGTGGTGCTCGGGGCGCTGGGGTTCCCGACGCCGCCGGGTTGCCAGTTGTTTGCCCAGTTGGCGGAGGTGCTTGGGGCGCTGGGATTCCCGATGCCGACGGGTGTGGCGGATTGCTGGTCGTTTGCCCAGCTGGTTGCGGTGCTGGGCGGGGTTTCGCCTTGTGCGCCGGGGTTTCCGATGCCGACCGGTGTGGCTGGCGTCCAGGGTTGCCGGACGTCGCCGAGGAGCCCGGCGGAGTCGGGTC
Source organism: Amycolatopsis sp. CFH S0740 (assembly GCF_004522315.1). Lineage (NCBI taxonomy): Bacteria > Bacillati > Actinomycetota > Actinomycetes > Pseudonocardiales > Pseudonocardiaceae > Amycolatopsis > Amycolatopsis sp. CFH S0740. The sequence continues at coordinate 147,012 of NZ_SDLS01000019.1, forward strand.
GTTCGGCGGCGGGCGTGTTCGCTCCGCTGCCCGCATTGCCGGGCGGGACCATCGGCATGCCCGGTCCTTGGGCTTGCTTCGCCCAGTCGGCCGTGCTCGAGGCGCTGGGATTGCCGACGCCGCGGGGTTGCCGGTCGTTCGCCCAGTCGGCTGAGGTGCTTGGGGCACCGGGGTTCCCGATGCCGCCGGGTTGCCGGTTGTTTGCCCAGTCGGCTGAGGTGCTCGGGGCGCTGGCGTTCCCGACGCCGCCGGGTTGCCGGTCGTTTGCCCAGCTGGCTGAGACGCTGGGCAGGGTTTCGCCTTGCGCACTCGGATTTCCGATGCCCACCGGCGTGCTTGCTGCCCACGGTTCTTGGACGTCACCGAGCATCCCGGCGGAGTCGGGTCGTTCGGCGGCAGGCGTGTTCGCTCCGCCACCGGCACCGCCCGGCGGGACCATCGGCATGCCAGGCCCTTGAGGCTCCTGGTTCTTCGCCCAGTCCGCCGCTTCGCTCGGCGGGGTCTCCCCGAAGCCGCTCGGATCGCCGACGCCGCCGGGCAGATCGGCCGTCCACGGCTCCTGCACGTTGCCGAGCAGTCCAGCCGAATCCGGACGTTCCGCGGCGGGCGTGTTCAAACCGCTGCCGCCGCCCGGCGGCACCATCGGCGGTGTTCCGCCGCCGGAAGCCTGCTCGTGGTTGCTGACGGAGTCGGGCATCTTCGGCAGGTTGCTTTCGCCGAGGCCCTTCACTCCCGGCCCGGCCGGTTCCTCGCCGCCGGGACCGCCGATGGCGGCTGGCGGCGGGGCCCATTCGGCTGAGCTGAGCGGTGGGGTGTCGCCGTGTGCGTCGGGGTTGCCGATGCCCTCTGGCGGAGCGCTTACCCACGGTTTCTTGATGTTGCCGAGCAGCCCAGACGAATCCGGGCGTTCGGCGGAGGGCGTGTTCAGTCCGCTGCCGCCGCCCATGCCGCCCGGCGGGACCATCGGTGGCGTTCCCGAAGCCGGAAGCTGCTGCTCGTGGTTGCCGACCGGATCCGGCATCTTCGGCAGATCGCTCTCGCCGAGCCCCTTCACTCCGGGCCCAGTCGGTTCCTCGCCGCCCAGACCGTTGACGCCCGGTGCTCCGCCGCCCGGGCCGCCGACGGCGGCAGGTGGCGGGGCCCATTCGGCCGAGCTGAGCGGCGGCGTGTCGCCGTGCGCGTCGGGGTTGCCGATCCCGTCCGGGGGAGCGCCTACCCACGGTTTCTTGATGTTGCCGAGCAATCCAGACGAGTCCGGACGTTCGGCGGAGGGCGTGTTCAAGCCGCTGCCGCCGCCCATGCCGCCCGGCGGGATCATCGGCGGGGTTCCGCCGCCGGGGACCTGCTCGTGGTTGCCGACCGGGTCCGGGATCTTCGGCAGATCGCTCTCGCCGAGGCCCTTGATCGCGCCCGGACCGGAGTCGCCAGGGCCGCCGACGCCATCGCCGGGGCCGCCGAGACCGTTGGTGCTGGGTCCGCCGACGCCTCCGCTCGCGCCAGGAGGCGGAGCCCACTTGGCCGAGCTGAGCGGCGGGGTGTCGCCGTGTGCGTCGGGGTTGCCGATGCCGTCCGGGGGAGGGCTCACCCACGGTTTCTTGATGTTGCCGAGCAGCCCGGACGAGTCCGGACGTTCCGCCGACGGCGGGTTCAGCCCACCGCCGCCGCCCATGCCGCCCGGCGGCATCATCGGGATGCCGCTGCCGCCCGGCGTCTGGTTGCCCGGCGGGGTGTTGAGGCCCGGCGGCAGATGCGCCGGGTTGAGCGCGTTGTTCGCCAGGTTGCCGCCGGCATCGCCCGGCGGAGCGGGGATCGAAGGCGGGTTCACGTGCCCGGATCCGCCGGAACTGCCCGGCGGAGCGGGGATCGAAGGCGGGTTCACGTGCCCGGATCCGCCGGAACTGCCCGGCGGAGCGGGGATCGAAGGCGGGTTCACGTGCCCGGATCCGCCGGAACTGCCCGGCGGAGCGGGGATCGAAGGCGGGTTCACGTGCCCGGATCCGCCGGAACTGCCCGGCGGAGCGGGGATCGAAGGCGGGTTCACGTGCCCGGATCCGCCGGAACTGCCCGGCGGAGCGGGGATCGAAGGCGGGTTCACATGCCCCGACCCGCCCGAGCTGCCCGGCGGAGCCGGGATCGAAGGCGGATTGACGTTCCCGCCCAGGTTGTTGCCCGAGGCCCCGGGCGGCGGCGGGATCGACGGCGACTTGAGGTTGTTCCCTCCCGTCGAATCGCCCGGCGGCGCGGGAATGGCCGGCGGCTTGACCGACGGCTGCTTCACGTTGTTCCCGCCGACCCCGTTGGGCGGCGGCGGAATGGAGGCAGCGTTCACCGGCGGCGGCGTGCCGTTGCCCCCGGGACCGTTGAGGTCGCCGGGCGGAGGCGGCACCATCGCGTTCTTGATCGGCGGCGGCACGTTGTTCCCGCCGGGACCGTTCACGTCCCCGGGCGGAGGCGGCACCATCGCGTTCTTGATCGGCGGCGGCACGTTGTTCCCGCCGGGACCGTTCACGTCCCCGGGCGGAGGCGGCACCATCGCGTTCTTGATCGGCGGCGGCACGTTGTTCCCGCCGGGACCGTTCACGTCCCCGGGCGGAGGCGGCACCATCGCGTTCTTGATCGGCGGCGGCACATTGCTCCCGCCAGGACCGTTCACGCCGTTCGGCGGCGGCGGAATCGCGGCCTTGTTCACCGGCGGCGGTGGAGTGCCGTTGCCACCGCCCGGCGGCGGGGACACCGGCGGCGGTTTCGGGGTCGGCGGCGGCTGCGTCACCGGAGGCGGCGGCGGAGAAGCCGGCGGCGGGGGAGGAGGAGGAGTCACCGGCGGCGGAGGCGGCGGCGGTGTGGGCGGTGGCGGCGGAGCAGGCGGTGGCGGGGGAGGCTTGGGCGTGTTGACGTCACCGCCGCCGGGGGTCGGCGGCGGGGTCGTCTTGCCCGCGTTGACGTGCACGGTGTTGTACTTCTGCGCGAGCTGCCCGCCCACCTTGCGCATGTCGTTGGTCATCATCTCGACGGCCTCGGGGAACTGCGAGATGTACGCGCGCCCGTCGCTGAGGTGGTACTTGCTGCCCTGGGCGAGGACCTGGCTGGCGTAATAGCTGTCGATGTAGCGGATCGTGTCCTGCGCCCACTTGAGATAGGCCGCGGAATTGACGAGGTTCGTCGGCACGTTGTTCGACCCGCCGCCGTCGCCGATCCGGTCGGCCAGATCGGAGAACTTGTTGCCCAGCGCGGTCATCATGTCTTTGAACTTCGTCGCGGCGTCGCCCTTCCACGGACCGTCGGGTCCGGCGAGGGCGGCGGTCTGGTCCTGAATGGACTGAGCGACCATCGCGAGGTTCTGCTGCGTCTCCTGAAACACCCCGGCCGCGTCCTGAAGCGACTGCCAGTTGACGTTGCCGTAGGCCTTGTCCCGGTTGTCCTGGCCGCCCGACAGCGAACCGCCGCCGAGGATCGCCGCTTCGATCTGCTTCCACGTCAGGCCGTCGAAATCCTTCGACGGGTCACCAGTGGTGTTCTGGTTGCCGGTCTGCGTGGTGTCGGGCCAGACCCCGTTGTCGTCCGAGGTGAACCCGTGGGTGTTGTTGTCGTCCGCCATCTTCCCTCGATCGCTTCGAACCCGGAGAGACCGCCGCCCGTCCGGTCAGGGTTTCTGACCGGCGCCGGTGATGTGCCCGCTGACGGTGTTGAAGTACTGGTTGTAGTCGTCGGCGGACATCTTGTTGACCTCGTCGGCGTTGTCGTACGCCTTCGAGGCCTTGTTCACCGCGTCCGCGACCTCGTCGAGCGCCTTGCAGAGGTCGTGGATCGCCGTGCGGGTGGTGTCCCGCAGCGCGTTCGTGCCCTGGATCGGCGTGAAGATCTTGCTCTGCGCCGTCAGGAACACGCCGGGCTTGAGCTGGATGCCGTCGAGTTTCGCCGGCAGGTCCTTCAGCGGCCCGTCCGCGAGCGCCTGCATGTTCTTCGCGAACGTGCGCATCGCCTCGGTGTTGACCGCGGTGACGCCCCGGCCCGGATGCTCGGAACCGCCCGGCACCGGCGGCGGCTTGCCGACGTCGCCCGGCGGGATCCACTCGTTCTTCACGTCCGGCGGGGTCTGGTCGCCCGGACTGTGGAACTTCCCGTCGTCCGAGGTCTTCTGATGGGTGTGCGAATCGTTGTTCATCCCGTAGTTCGTGTCACCTGGCGCGACCATGGCCGTTCACCCTCCTTTCTGGTCAGTTGCGGCGAGGCGGGCGGCGTCAGTTGGCGGCGAACCGCTTGGCGTTGTTGCCCTCGGTGTTCGAGGTGCCCTCGTTGATCTGGCCGAGGGTCTGCGCGGCGGCGTCGAGCGCCTGCGGCAGCGTGAGCGCCGCCTGGTGGCAGTAGTTGTAGGTCTCGTGGAACATGTCCGCCGCGACACCGGTCCAGTTTTCGCGCTGGCCCTCGATGACGGCCTTCATCTGGTCCAGCAGCTCGGTGATCTGGTTGGACTGCTGCTTCGCCTGCCCGACGGTGTCCTGCATGGTGGCGAAACTGATCTGGAACTGGCCCAAAGCCATGGGAATGTCCTTTCGTGGGAAGGAAGGGGATCAGAAGCCCTGCAGACCGCCGCCGCCGATGACCGTCGCGGCGTTGTGGGCGGTGGAGGTGTTGTCCGAGTCCCGGCTGTCGTACTCGCTCGCCGAGGTCTGCACGTTCTGCGCGAGCTCGTCCAGCTTCTGCACGATCTTGCGGACCGTCTGGTCGAACTGGCCCATCGCCTGGTTGAACACGTTCGCCGAGTCCGACCGCCAGGTGCCGAACAGCGTCTGCATGGTGCCGTCGACCTTCTGGTTCACCCCGGTGATGTTCTGCCCGGTGTCGCTGATCGTCTGCGCGCCCTTGCGCATGACGCTGGTGTCGACGCGGGCGCCGTCCTGCGAAGCCATGCTTTCTCCTCTGGTCGGGTTCTCCGGATATGACGGACTGGCATGCCAGACCGCCGATGTCGCCGCGGATGCCCTTCGTTCGGCCGATACGACAGAGCACGGGGAGACTGCGGACTTACGGTAAGCGCCGGTCTACGGGTTGTCGCCGCGTTGTTCCCTTCTGAACACCAGTGCGCGGACGGCGGGGCAAGGGGCTCCTCCACCCGGGGGGCGCGGGCAGCGGCAACGCTTTCCGCGGGACCTGGTTACGCGCGATTGCCCGTTCAGGCACCGCCGTTGCCCTGGTTCGCCGTTCGCGCTCATGCGAGCGGGAATCGCGAGTGGACTTGCGCGGTCCTCTGTGGACGGACGCCGCCTCCGCGATCAGCCGCGAAGGGCCCCTGGAGGTGCGGGGCCGCTGCGGATTGCCCGTTCAGGCACTGGCTGGTGCCCGCGTTCGCGGTTCGCGCTCATGCGAGCGGAAATCGCGGGCGGACTTGCGGTGTCCGTTGTGGACGGACGTCGCCGACCGTCCGGGCGGGGAACCCGCGAGAATCAGGGTTCCCCGCACGGCGGTCAGTACTTGAGCGTGAAGGCGAAGTCGCCGGAGAGCTTGCCGCTCAGCCGGACTCCCGACACGACCTTCCCCTCGGCGAGCAACCGCTCGACCTCAGCCCGGGGCAGACGGCAGCCCTCGGCGATGAGCCGAACCGGGCGGACCGGGATCCGGGCCGCGAAGCCGACCGAGACGTCGATCGCGTCCTGGTCCAAGTGGTCCGGACCACCGGTGTCGAGCCGCCAGGCGCCCTCCCAGTCGAGCGCGACGCGGTTGCGCCGTCGCAGGACCGGGTCCCGGAGGAGTTCGGCGGCGAGGCCGGGATCGTTGTGGTGCAAGCGGTCCAGCAGATCCGGCCGGACCGAGCGCACCTTCGCCCGTTCGAACACGGTGAGTTTCGCCGTTTCCCCGCAACCGGTGCAGAGCACGAGAAGCCAGGCGTCGACGAGTTTGTGGTTGGCGTTGACCCGGAACTTGCCGTCCGCCCGGAAAAGCCCGGACGAGCACGTATGGCAGCGCCGCCGGACGAGCGGCAGGCAAGTGGGCAGGACTGTCCAGTGAAAGAGCACAGGAGTACACCGATTCCAGTGAGAATTCCGCAGCACGAAGAAGCGCGACGCTCGAACGCGGCGCGCGACGGGATCAGAGCTTGGGATGCCTCACGCGATGTACAACGGCACGTCCTCGCCTAGCCGACACTGGTCGGGCGACAGTAGCCGCGGACGCGGGCGCGGCTCCACCGGATTTTCCGTCAGCCCGGCTCCGGCGCGCTCGTGTACTCGACATACAGCGGACTGGCCAGCACCACCCGGGTCGGCGGGGTGCGTTCCTCCCGGGTGAAATGGGCCGGGGTGTTCGTGACGGCCAGATCGGCCGTCAGGCGCGCGTACCCCGCCATCCAGCCCGCCAGTTCGGGCGGCGTCCGCCGGTCCAGGTCCCCGAGCAGGAAGTGCAGCGCCTGAGAGAAGGACTTCCCGGTCAGCTCGTCGAGGAAATCCGCCATCCCGCCGCTGTGCGAGATCGGCAGCCCGATCATTTCGGCGGGCGGGGGCGTGCGCGTGCCGACCAGATGCTCCGGCGAACCGTGCAGGAGCAGCCGGGGCTCGTCGCCGTTCGCGGGCTCCCAGAAAAGCAGCGCGGCCGACTGTCCGCCGTGGCTTCCGCCGTGCACGACGCGGTAGTTCAGCCGCGCCTCGAACTGCACCCATTGCCCGGGGACCAGCTCGTCGTCGGTGTACCACCGCGCGGAGGTCCCGATCTTCCGGACCGCCCGGTCGAGCCCCGGATGGGCGGCCCGGCCGGACAGGTGCACGCGAAGCTCGACGCCCGGGACCTTCCCGGCGACCTCCGACGCCCGGGCCAGGTGCTTGTCCAGCCCCTGGCTCTCGAACTGGCTGAGCTTGGCCTCGGAGACGTACACCAGTTCCCGCATGGGAACCGATCCTGGCGGGCCCGGAGGCACCCGGTCAACGTCAGCCGACCGCCGCCAGTTCTCCCGGCTCCTGCGCGGCCTCCTGCCGGGCGTACCGGCGCGCCATCGCCGCGCACACGATCAGCTGAATCTGGTGGAACAGCATCAGCGGCAGCACGATCAGCCCGACCTCGGCGTGCCCGAACAGCACCGTCGCCATCGGCAGGCCGCTCGCCAGGCTCTTCTTCGAACCGCAGAACATGATCGTGATCCGGTCCGCGCGGGCGAACCCGAGCAGCCGCGCGCCGCCGCTCGTCGCGGCGAGCACCGCCGCCAGCAGGACGCAGCAGGCCGCGACCAGCGCCAGCAGCGGGCCGACGTCCAGCTGGTGCCAGATCCCCTCGGTCATCCCCTCGCTGAACGCGGTGTAGACCACCAGCAGGATCGAACCGCGGTCGACGATCTTGAGCGGCGCGGAATGCCGCTGCACCCATCCGCCGATCCAGCGGCGTGCCAGCTGCCCGGCGACGAACGGCACCAGCAGCTGCAGCACGATGTCCAGCACCGCCGAACCGCTCACGCCCGGTCCGTCGGTGGCCAGCAGCAGCGCGACGAGCAGCGGCGTCAGCACGATGCCGAGCAGATTGGACAGCGACGCGCTGCAGATCGCCGCGGCGACGTTGCCCTTCGCGATCGAGGTGAACGCGATCGACGACTGGACGGTCGAGGGCAGCAGGCAGAGGAACAGCACGCCGGTGTACAGCGGCGAGGTCAGCAGCCCGGGGGAGAGGAACGACGCGGCGAGCCCCAGCAACGGGAAGAGCACGAAAGTGGCGCAGAGCACCGTGACGTGCAACCGCCAGTGCCGCATCCCTTCGACCGCTTCCTGGCTGGAAAGCCTTGCGCCGTAAAGGAAGAACAGCAGACCGACCGCGATCTTCGTCACCACGCCGAATCCGGTCGCGACCGCGCCGGAGGCGGGCAGCAGCGAGGCGATGCCCACGGTGACGAGGATCAGGGCGATGAACGGGTCGATCCGCAGCTTGGCGAGCAAAGCCGAGACGGGGCGGGCGAACGAAGCGAGCACGGTGGATCTCCTTTCCCGGTCATTCTCCCGTCGCCGACGGTCATTCGGAACCCCGATGACCGTACTGACTGTCATTGTGAAAGCCGATAAGATGTGACGCATGCTGGATCCGCGGTTGTGCCGTTCTTTCCTTGCCGTGGCGGAAACTCGCAGCTTCACGGCGGCGGCGAGGCGGCTCGGTGTGGGGCAGCCCACAATCAGCCAGCACATCCGGCGGCTCGAGTCCGAGGCGGGCGGATTGCTGTTCGCCCGGGACACGCACGCGGTCGACCTGACCGCGCGCGGGCAGGCGATGCTCGGGTTCGCGCAGACCATTGTGGACACCGAGGACCGCGCGGCCCGGCATTTCCGCGGCGCGCAGGTGCGCGGCCGGGTCCGGTTCGGGGTGTCGGAGGACTTCGCGCTCGGCGAGCTGCCGGACATCCTGCGGCGGCTGCGGGAAAGCCATCCGCTGGTGGACGTCGAACTGCACGTGGAACTGTCCGATGTGCTCGCCCGCCGGATCGCCGACGGCCGCCTCGACCTGGTGCTCGGCAAACGCCGCCCGGGCGCGCCCGGCCCGGGGCGGCTGCTGCGCCGCGAACCCCTGGTGTGGATCGGCTCGGCGGCGACGGACCTCACGCCCGGCCATCCGGTGCCGCTGGTGCAGTACCCGATGCCGTCGGTCACCCGGCAGCTGGCGGTGGAAACGCTCGAGCGCGCCGGGCTGGAATGGCGGGCGGCCTGCCAGACCTCGAGCCTGACCGGCCTGCGCGCGGCGGCGGCCGCCGGGCTCGGGATCACCGTGCACGCGCGGAGCCTGGTGCCGTCCGACCTGGTCGAATTGCCCGCCGAACTCGGCCTGCCGGATCCGGGCGACGTCGATTTCATCCTGCTGTCGCGCGACGGCAGCGAGGGCCCGGTGGCGGCGCTGGCGGAGTTCGTGGTGGCGCGGATCGGGTCAGCGGCGTCGTTCGAGAGCTGAGCGGAGCCGCAGCAGCGCGCGGTGTTGTGCCACCCGTACCGCGCCCGGGGTGGAGTCGACCGCTTCGGCCGCTTCGTCGGCAGAGAGCCCGACTACTATGCGCAGCAACACAATCTCCCGCTGTCGCTCCGGCAGCAGCTGCAGCAGCCGAGCCAGCTGCCGGTTCAGCTCCGCGCGCAGCGCCCGTTCCTCCGGTCCGTCGGCCAGATCGACCGCCTCCGGCATCTCGGCCACCGTCTCGGTCCGGTTGCGCGCGTGCGCCCGGTGCGCGTCCGCCACTTTGTGCTGCGCGATCCCGTAAACGAAAGCGAGAAACGGCCGCCCCTGATGCCGGTAACCGGGCAGCGCGGTCAGCAACGCGAGACAGACTTCCTGCGCCACGTCGTCCGCGGACGAATATGCGTCGGCGCCGCCGAGCCGGGCCCGGCAGTAGCGCACGATCAGCGGCTGCACCGCGGCGAGCAGGTCCTGCGCGGCGTCCGGGTCGCCCTCGACCGCCGCGCGCACCGGGCCGTCGAAGCCGAACCGGCCGGCCGGGGCGCGCGGCGCGGCCAAGGCGGTCGCCTCGGTTTTCACCCGGGTCAACGCTTCTTCGACGTCGAGCGCCGAGCGCAGCGCGTTGACCAGTGCGGCTTCGGCTTCGCGCAGCTCGGTCATCAGCGACTCCTCGCGCCCGGCCAGGCCGAGCCGGTGCTTCAGCCGTTCCCGCGCGTGCCGCAGATTCGAGCGGACTGTGGTGCCCGCCATGCCGAGCGCGGAGGCGATTGCGGCGGGCGAAAACCCGTTGAGCGACCAGGTCAGCACCGTGCGCTGGGTTTCCGGCAGCGTCGAAAGCAGTTCGACCCCGCGCGCGTTCCGTTCCACGACCGAGGTCAGCCGGTCGCCCGGCGGGTCCGCGGACGGCGTGCCGCCGTCGAACCACGTCTGCTCGGCGGCGAGCCGGACGGCGGTCAGCCGCACCGCGACGCGCGGGTCGCCCGGCGGCGGCCACGTCCCGGTTTCCTGGACGAACGCCTCCACCGCCACCTCGCGCGCGGTGGCCGGGCCGAGCCCGCCCGCGCACAGGAACGCCACGAGGCGAGGGAATTCGCCCCGGAAGAAGCCGTCGAACCCCGCCACGCGCACCCCCTCCCGATCCCGCACTTGTCGAACAGGTGCGGTGGCGCGCCCGTGGGATGTAACGATCCGGTCACGGAAATGTGGTTAACCCCGGGACGGGCGGGTACCTGGGTCGGACGGGCAGGCCGGCCTCGGACGCGGCGGAAGGGGGAAACGGTGCGCGGAAAAGGAAAACCCGGACTCTCCGGACCCGGAGAGCGCCCGGCGCGGGGGCCGTAGCACGTCCGGTGCCAACCGCGTCCGCGATGTGAGCTGAATCGAAATTTCGCGCGCGGGCGGTGATCGGTGGTAACTTGGAAAGCCGGTCGTCCGCCGGGTCCTTCGCGGCCCGGGGCGGTTCGGCCGAAAAGCCCACCGAACACCCTCCGAAGGCATGGCGTGCCCGTGCGCGCGGAGAAGTCGGTTGACCACGGTTCGACAATGAGGACAGGAGGTGAAAAGCAACAATGGAACTCACGGCCACCAGCTGGCTCGCCCGCGCGGCGTGCCAGGACGAGGACCCGGAACTGTTCTTCCCGATTTCCGACATGGGTCCGGGGGCGCAGCAGGTCGCGAAGGCCAAGGCGGTCTGCGCGCGATGCCCGGTCCGCGCGGAATGCCTTTCCTATGCTCTCGACAACGGTCTCGGCAACGGGATCTTCGGGGGAACTACCGAGCTGGAGCGCCGGAAGCTGGTGCGAACCGGCTCCGCCGCCGCACGGCATCGAGTCGCCTGACCGCGAGCCGGTGACCATTTCCCGGCGGCGAGGGCGCCAGCAGTTTCCCCCACCACGACCGGCCGCAAAGCCCGGAACTCGGTGGTTGCGCCCGGGCGGCGATCGCAGCACAGCGATCGCCGCCCGGGCGTTTTATTCGTCGAACGTTTCGGCGAGTCCATAGGGCGCCAATGCCGCCGTTTCGAACGCGGCCATCGCCGTGACCAGTCCGTTTCGCACGGTGAGGACGCTGACGCCGAAAGCGCGATAAACCGATTCGCCGGGCCGACGCAGATAAGTCGCGACCGCGGGCTGCCGGTTCGCCCGCACCGGCGCCATCCGGAAACTGCCCCGGTAGTACGGCGAGCGCGGATCGAAACTCGGTCCGAGCGCGCCGAGAATCCGATCGCGATTGTCGAACCACAACGAGTACGGCGGCATCACCGCACGCGCGTCCTCGCTGAGCACAGCGGCCACCGCCTGCACGTCCGCCGATTCGTAGGCGGCGATGAACTTCCGCAGCAGCGCCGTTTCCTCGGCGGTCGTGCTGTCCGGAGCGGACCACTCGGCGCGCCGGGCGGGGAGCTTGGCGCGCAACGTCTCCCGGCCCCGCTGCAGCGCGCTGTTCGCCGAGGCCACCGAGGTGCCCAGCAGTTCGGCAGTGTCCTTTGCGGACCAATCGAGCACGTCGCGCAGGATCAGCGCGGCCCGCTGCCGCGGCGGGAGCAACTGGATGGTGGCGAGGAACGCCAGTTCGATGGTTTCCCGTTCGACGACCGCGGCGCCGGTGTCGTCCGGCGCCGCGGGGTCGAGCAGAAGATCGGGGAACGGGCTCAGCCACGGCACGTCGAGCGCGGAGATCGCGCCCGCCGGGTCGGCCGCCGGGCCCAGTTCGTCCGGCAGCACCCGCCGCGGCCGCCGGGCGAGCGCGTCGAGGCAGACGTTCGTGGCGATCCGGTACAGCCACGTCCGCACGCTCGCCCGCCCGGCGAAGCCGGAGCGGCCTTTCCAGGCCCGGAGAAACGCCTCCTGCGTGAGGTCCTCGGCCTCCTCGAACGAACCGCTCATCCGGTAGCAGTGCACGCGGATCTCGCGCCGGTGCCGTTCGATCAGGGCGCCGAACTCCTCGTCGCTGGTCACCCGGGCAACGGTAGCTCAGGCGGCCTCGTCCGCCAGCCGTTCCAGCCCGCTCTTCGTCTTGAGCGGCAGGTGCTTCAGGAACGCGACCGCGACCACCACGAGCAGCGCGATCGGCGCGCTGATCAGGAACAGATCGCTGGTCGCGACCCCGTAGGCCTCCCGGATCACGGTCACGACCGGAGCGGGCAGCTGCGCCAGGTCGGGCACCTTCCCGCCGCTGCCGGACCCGGCGGACGCGGCGGGCCCGAGCCCGTCGGCGATGAGCGTGCCGACCCGGCTGGCCAGCACCGCGCCGAGCGCGCTCACGCCGATCGACCCGCCGAGGCTGCGGAAGAACGACAGCGTCGAGGTCGCCGCGCCGAGGTCGGCGGCGGGCACGTCGTTCTGCGTCACCAGCACCAGGTTCTGGTTGAGCATGCCCACGCCGACGCCGAGCACCAGCATGAACAGGCTCAGCTCCACCAGCGAGGTGTGCGCGTCGATCAGCCCGAGCAGGCCCAGCCCGGCCGCCATCAGCACCGAGCCGAGCAGCAGGAACGGCTTCCACTTGCCGGTGCGGCTGATCAGCTGGCCGGACACCGTGGACGAAACCAGCAGGCCGAAGATCATCGGCAGGCTCATCAGCCCGGCCACCGTCGGCGATTTGCCGAGCGCCAGCTGGAAATACTGCGAGAGGAACACGGTGCCGCCGAACATCGCGACGCCGACCAGGAAGCTCGCGACAGTGGCGAGCGTGACCGTGCGGTTGCGGAACAGCTTCAGCGGCACGACCGGCTCGCGCACCTTCGACTCGACCCACACCGCGAGCACCAGCACGAGCACGCCGGCGGGCACGAGCACCGCGGTCTGCCAGGAACCCCATGCGAAGGTCGAGCCGGCCAGCGACGACCACACCAGCAGCGTCGACACGCCGAGCATGATCAGGAACGCGCCGAGGTAGTCGACGTGCACCTCGCGGCGCAGGGTCGGCAGGTCCAGGGTGCGCTGCAGCAACAGGATCGCGGCGAGCGCGAACGGCACGCCGAGGAAGAAGCACCAGCGCCAGCCGAGCCACGAGGTGTCCACGAGCACGCCGCCGATCAGCGGTCCGGCGACCGTGCCGACCGCGAAGACCGCGCCGAAGACGCCAGAGAACTTGCCCAGCTCGCGCGGCGAAACGATGGCCGCCATGATCACCTGGGCGAGCGCGGTGAGCCCGCCGCCGCCGATGCCCTGGGCGATCCGGCTGAGGATCAGCACGTCGATGTTCTGTGCGAACCCGGCCACCAGCGACCCGACGACGAACAGCCCGAGCGAGAGCTGGATCAGCAGTTTCTTGTTGTACAGGTCGGAAAGCTTGCCCCACAGCGGGACGGTCGCGGTCATCGCGAGCAGTTCGGTGGTGACGACCCAGGTGTAGGACGACTGGCTGCCGCCCAGCTCGGACACGATCCGCGGCAGCGCGTTCGCGACCACAGTGGACGCGAGGATGGCGACGAAAATGCCCATCATCAGGCCGGACATCGCCTGCAGCACTTGCCGGTGGCTCATCGCCGGGGAAGGCGCGGGAGATTCCGCGGTGGACAGGGACATGGACAGTCCTTTCCGGACTCGGGAGGGGTCAGCGCGGGTCGGGCAGGCCGGCGGCAGCGGCGGCGGCGGCCTCGTCGAAGATCTCGAGCAGCGGCTGGGCGCCGTCGCGGGCGGCCCACCGGCTGAGCGAGGTGTTGAGCACTCCGCCCGCGACGGCCAGCAGCAGCGACGGGAACAGGTCCTTCTCCGCGTCGGTGCCGGAGCGCTGGGCGATGGCCGCGATCATCGGATCGCGCGAGCCGGAGTTGAGCGTCGTCGCGCGGATGAGCAGCGACGGGTCGCCGTGGATGATCCGCAGCCGGGTCAGCCACTCGTCGCGGTCCCGCTCGATGTCGGCGAGGTCGTCCCGGACAGTCGCGATGAACGCGGGAAACGCGTCGATCCCGTCCGGCTGCGCGAGGAACCGGGCGATCGTCTGCTCGGCCCGCTCCGCGTGGTCGGCGTACGCGAGCAGCACGGCGTCTTCCTTGACCGGGAAGTAGTTGAAGAACGTGCGCGCGGACACGCCCGCCTCGGCGGCGATGTCGTCGACGGTGACCTGGTCCAGACCACGCTCGTCGATCAGCCGAAGCGCCGCGAGCGCGATCGTGCGGTGGGTTTCGAGCTTCTTGCGCTCGCGAAGTCCGGGAGAGGGCACTTGATCAGCGTAGCCAGATCTTGCAGAGTCTGCAAAGTTGCAGTTTGTGAATCAGGGCACCTCGTGCCGCTCCGGGAGCGGGCTGGCAGACTCACCCACCGTGAGCGGAACGGTGCTGGTACTAGGCGGACGCAGCGAAATCGGGACGGCGGTGGCCGTCCGGCTGGCGCGCGGGGGAGCGAAGCGGTTCGTGCTGGCCGCGCGACCGGGCGCGGACCTCAGCGAGCAGACCGCCGCCCTGCGTGAAGCGGGCGCGGAGGTTGTCGCGACCGAGGACTTCGACGCCGACGACCTCTCCGCGCACCGTCCGCTGCTCGAGCGCGTCCTCAAGGAGCATGGACCGCTCGAGACGGTCGTGCTGGCGTTCGGCATCCTCGGCGACCAAGCCCGCGCCGAGACCGACGCCGCGCACGCCACCGCGATCGTGCACACCGATTACGTCGCACAGGTGTCCGTGCTCACTCACACGGCGGAACTGTTGCGCACTCAGGGTTCCGGAAATCTGGTCGTCTTCTCGTCCGTCGCCGGGATTCGCGTGCGGCGGGCGAACTACGTGTACGGCTCGGCGAAAGCGGGTCTCGACGGGTTCGCCTCGGGACTGTCCGACGCGCTGCACGGCACCGGCGTCCACCTGCTCCTCGTGCGCCCGGGTTTCGTGATCGGCCGGATGACCGAAGGAATGTCTCCCGCGCCGTTCTCCAGCACCGCCGATCAGGTGGCCGACGCGACTGTCGCCGCCTTGCGCCGCCGCCGGGAAGTCGTGTGGGTGCCGGGCATGTTGCGCTTGGTGTTCGCGGCGATGCGGTTCGTGCCGCGCGCGGTGTGGCGGCGCATGCCGCGCTGAACTCCCGGTGCCCGAAGGGATACCGGCTGTCGCCGCGCACTCCGCCGAACGGGCAGCATCACATGTTCGCGACAGGTTTCTCAGGCTATTCCCAGCTAACGCGGTGATCCTCGAACGCGGGGGTCGAAATCCGTCCCCCGGGAAGCGAGGAACCGGCCGTGCTGATCACGTCCCGGGGCCGCCGGATCGGCGGCCGTGCGGTGCTGGGGGTGGTGTCCACCCTCGTGCTGGGCGCCACCGGATTCGCGTGGTCGCAACTGCACCGGCTGGACACCAGCCTCGTCACCGCCGACGTCATCGCCCCGTCCGCGCAGGTCCCGGACACCCCGGCCGGGGAACCGCTCACCGTCGCGCAGAACATTCTGTTGGTAGGTCTCGATTCCCGCACCAAACCGGACGGGACGCCGCTGCCGCAGAACGTGCTCGACGCGCTGCACGCGGGCGGGGGAGACGACGGCGGCAACACCACCGACACGATGATCGTGGTGCACGTCC
Source organism: Amycolatopsis sp. CFH S0740 (assembly GCF_004522315.1). Taxonomy (NCBI): domain Bacteria; kingdom Bacillati; phylum Actinomycetota; class Actinomycetes; order Pseudonocardiales; family Pseudonocardiaceae; genus Amycolatopsis; species Amycolatopsis sp. CFH S0740. The sequence continues at coordinate 162,418 of NZ_SDLS01000019.1, forward strand.
CGGTCGGCGGGGCGGCCGCCACCGCGATCTCGATCCCGCGCGATTCCTATGTGGACATTCCAGGGTACGGCAAGCACAAGATCAATTCGGCGTACAGCCGCGCTCGGGCCGATCAGCGCGGAAAGCTTGCGCAGCAAGGAATGAGCGGCCCGGAACTGGAAGTCGCCGCGGACGCCGCGGGGGCGAAATCGGCGATCGCCGCGGTGCAGAAACTCACCGGGCTCACCATCAATCATTACGCGGCGGTCAATCTCTCCGGATTCGCCGCGCTGAGCCAGGCGGTCGGCGGGGTGCAGGTGTGCCTGAAGGCCCCCGTGCACGATTCCTTCTCCGGCGCGGATTTCCCCGCCGGGACGCAGACCATTTCCGGTACGCAAGCGCTCGCCTTCGTCCGGCAGCGGCACGGCCTGCCCAACGGCGACCTGGACCGGATCGCGCGGCAGCAGGCGTTCATGTCGGCGATGGCGAAAACCGTCCTGGGCTCCGGCACCTTCGCCGATCCGGCGCGGCTTTCGTCCCTGGTGGACGCTTTGGAAGGTTCGGTCACGCTCGACCACGGCTGGAACCTGCTGAGCTTCGCCCAGCAACTGCACGGCCTCAGCTCAGGCGCGATCTCCTTCGGCACGATCCCGGTGCAGAGCCTGTCGCTGGCCACCCCGTCCGACGGCGACGCGGTGAAGGTGGATCCAGCGCAGGTGCGGCAATTCGTGCAGACGCAGATCAGCTCGCCGGACGCCGCGGCATCCGGAGGAACCTCCGACCCGGGCACCGTCCACCCGTCATCGAGCGGCGGGGTGGTGCGGCCGATCGCGGAGACCACGACGCCGACCCCTCCGGCAGGCACCCCGGCGCAGCCGAAGATGACGGCGGCCAGCGGGTGCGTGAATTAGGCGAGCGGCAGTGTGATGGTGAACGCCGGGTCCCGGGGGTGACGACGGGCTGCTGGTGCGTGAATTAGGCCAGTGGCAGCGTGATCGTAAATGCGGCCCCGCCTTCGGGCGCCGGTCCGGCAGTGAGCGTCCCGCCCATCCGCGTCACCAGCCCGTGTGCCAGCGCGAGCCCGATGCCGGATCCGACGGGGCGGCTGTCGCGGTACCGCGCATTGAGCACGCCCCGCTCGAAAGCCACCGGGTAGTCCTCCGGCGCGAGCCCGGGCCCGCCGTCGCGGACTGACAGGTGGGCGTGGCCGTCCGCGACCGCCAGGGCGAACACCATCGGCGCACCCGCGGGCGTGACGCGCAGGGCGTTCTCCGCCAGCCCGTCCACGACCTGGTGCAGCCGCCGGGCGTCGGCGGTGACCATCGCGGCTCCCGGGGGCGTCTGGACGGTCAGCGGGACGTCCGTGCGCGCGCACCGCAGCTGCCACACCTCCGCGCAGTCCCGGACCAGCGCGGCGAAGTCGAAAACGTCCAGGTCGAGCTGGAATTCGTCGGCCCCGAGACGGGCGAGCTCCAGCAGGTCGGACACGAGCCGTTCCAGGCGTTGGGCCTCGCGGTGGATCGTCTCGCCGGCGCGGCGGGCGTCCGGGCCTTCCGCGACTCCGTCGGCGATCGCCTCGGCGAAACCGGTCACCGCGGTCAACGGGGTGCGAAGTTCGTGCGACACCGACAGCAGGAACTCCCGTTGCCGGGATTCGCTGCGGGCCAGCGCGTCGGCGAGTTCGTTCAACGAGCCCGCGACCTGCGCGACCTCGGCTGGGCCTTCGACCGGAACCCGGACGTCGCGCCGGCCCGCGCTGAGGCTGCCCGCGGCGGCGGCCGCGCGGCGCAGGGGGCGGCCGAGCAAGCGACCGGAGACGTATCCGGCGATGGCGGCGACCAAAAGCCCGATGCCCAATGCCAGAAGGATGTTGCGCAGCAACGCATGTTGCGTGGATTCGGCGCTGCGCACCGGCTGCACGAGCGCGAACGCGACTTCCGGGCCGACCGGGCGCACCTCCACGAGGTAGTCGACACTGCCGATCGTGACCCGCGTCGAACGGTCCTTTCCGGACGTGAGCCCGGCCCGTTCCGCCGCGCGCACCGCCGTCGCCTGCCCGGAATTCTGGCCGCTGACCCGGTGCACGACGACCTCGATGCCCTGCCCCCGCACGACCGCGGCCACTTTGCCGATCGCGAGCCGGTTGCCGATGCCGGTGCCGTCGAGCTGCCCGGCGACGACGTCCGCCTGGTCCCGCAACGACTGCTGCAATACCGAATCGGCGGTGCTGCGGACCAGCCGGGACGCGACCAGCCCGGCCACGAGCACCGCGATCCCGGCAACTGCCAGGCACACCACGGTGATCCGGAGCGCGAGCGTGGTTTTCATCCGGCGTCCGCCGCGTAACCGATGCCCCGGACTGTCCGAATCGGACTGTCGTCGCCGAGTTTTGCCCGCAGCTGCGCGACATGCACGTCCACCGTGCGGGTCCCGGCCGCCGCGGCGTAGCCCCAGACCGCGCTCAGCAGCTGATCGCGCGACAACACCTGGCCGGGATGGCGCAGCAGGTAAGCGAGCAGATCGAACTCCGTGGAGGTGAGCGTGACCTCCGCCTCGCCTGCCCAAGCGCGACGGCCGGGAACGTCGATGCGCACACCGCCGCAAGCCAGTGTCGTGGCCGGACCGCCGGACGCGCGGCGCAGCACAGTCCGCACGCGGGCGGCGAGTTCGCGAGGGCTGAACGGTTTGGTGAGATAGTCGTCCGCGCCGATTTCGAGGCCCAGCAAGCGATCCAGCTCGTCGTCGCGCGCGGTCACGAACAGCACCGGCGTCCAGTCGCCCGCCGCGCGCAGCGCCCGGCAGATCTCGATGCCGTCCATTCCGGACAGTCCAATGTCGAGCACCACCGCGACCGGCCGCAACCGGCGGATCGCGTCGAGCGCCTTCGCGCCGTCCGGCTCGACCTCCACCCCGAACCCGTCGCGCCGCAGGTACAGCGCGGCGAGCTCGGCGATCGCGGTCTCGTCCTCCACGACGAGGACGAGACCGCGGCCAGCTGACCCCATGCGGGCTCCCGTTCCTCCGGCCGGCTACGTCGGGGGAAACGGTACGCGCGTCACCGCTGCCCGTCGCCCGCCATGTCGGACTGGATCGAGTCCAGCGTGGACTGGATGCTGCTCAGGTCGCCGTCCGGCGCCGCCCCCGACGACGGCGCCGAACTGTCGTCGCACGCCGCGCAGCCGAGCCAGACGACAGCGGCCGCGGCGGCGATCGCGATCAGCCGTTTCACTTCGGCGCCTGGCAGTGCGCCGCGGTGAACGCGTCGAGCTGCTTCGTCGCGTTCGCCAGCTCCCCGATCCGGCTCTGCCGCTTGTCCGCCCGCTTCTGCAGCCGGTCGGCCTGCGCGGTGTGCCCCTTCGTGCGGGCGTCGTTCGCGCGTGCCTTGAGATTCGCGACCGACCCGGAAACCTCCGGCCCGCCGTTGATCCGGTTGGCCAGGTTCTGGGCCTGTTTGTGCAGTTTCGGCACCCAGGCCGTGCACATCTGCTGCACCTCCTGCGGGCTCAGCGTGACCGGAGCCGGGGCCGGCGCCTGCGTGTCGGCGCTGGCGATCGGCGCGGCCACGAGCAGTCCGGCCGCGATCCCGCAGCCCGCCAGTGCCAGCCGCTTCGTTCCTCGCATCGTTCTCGTCCTCCTGCGTCGGTGTTCTGGAGACCACCCTCGCGCGCGGGTGTACGAGGGGTGTGGGACGAATGTTCGGGTTCGGTAAAGCCTGCCGGCCCGGGGGAGTGTTACTCTCTCGCGGAGAGTGAGGAGGCCGCCGTGCTCGGAAACCCGTACGACCGCGACTGCCCGACGCGCCAGCTGCTCGACCGCATCGGCGACCAGTGGACGGTGCTGATCGTCGGCGCCCTGACCGACGGCCCGCTGCGGTTCACCGAGATCGGCAAGCGCGTCGACGGGATCTCGCAGAAGGTCCTCACGCAAACCCTGCGCAGCCTGGTCCGCGACGGCATCCTCATCCGCACCGCGTACCCGGTGATCCCGCCGAAGGTCGAGTACGAGCTCACCCAGCTGGGCCGCAACCTCGCCGAGCCGCTGGACCTGCTGGACCGGTGGGCCCGCCAGAACATGGACCAGGTGACGGCCGCCCGAGCGGCTTACGACGCGGAGAACGCCGCTACCGCCTCGTGAGTGGCGGTGCCGGTTCTAACCGGCACCGCCACTCACGAGGGCTGCCGCAGCAAGTTCGTCAACGCATGCGCTTCCTTGAGCAGCAACGCCCCCAGTTCGCCCCGCCGCTCCGCCCGGAACCGCGACTCCACGCCGGTCAGCGTCAATGCCCACGCGGGCTCCCCGGTGGGCGTGAACACCGCCGCGGCCATCCCCCAGCTTCCTTCGACCACCAGTCCGGGGTTGGTCGAGTACCCGTCCTCCCGCGTCCGCGCGACCCGGGCCCGCACGTCCGCCGCCCGGTGCGCGGGGCCCCATTCGGCCGTCAGGTCCACTGTGGACAGATACTCCTCGACCTCCCGGTCCGGCAGCATCGACAGCACCACCAGCCCCGCCGACACCACGCCCAGCGGGAACCGGGCGCCCTCGTACAGGACGAACGACCGGATCGGGAAGTCGCCGTCCTCGCGCAGCAGGCAGACCGTCTCGTTGCCGCGGCGCGCGGAGAAGAACGCGCTCTCCCCGGTCGCCGCGGCCAGCCGGTGGACGCTCGCGCGCGCCTGCTGCGTCACGTCGTAGCGCGGGGCGGCCGCCTCGCCCAGCAGGTACAGCTCCGGGCCCAGGTACCAGCGGCCGGATTGCCGGTCGCGGTCGACGTAGCCCTCGGCGGCCAGCGACGCGAGCAGCCGGTGCACCGTCGGCCGGGCCAGGCCGCACTGGCGCGCCAGCTGCGAGGTCGACGCTCCGTCGCGGAAGGCGGACAATGCGCGCAGGACCGCGGACACCCGTCCTACGACGTGGTCGGGAGGCGAGGTGGGCACGGGAACGAGGGTACGTCCGCTCAGTGGACGCATCGGGCGCGGGTGTTCGGTGCGCGAGAGGTTTGCCGGGGATCCCGGCGTGTCGGTTGACCCGTTTCCCCTGCGCTGGGTGGAATGCGGGGACTGACCACTCACCGAACGAAGTGGAGAGGATGCCGTGCCGACGAAGTACCGCAGCGCCGCGGAGGCCCTCGACGGGCTGCTCGAGGACGGGCTGACGATCGCGGTCGGGGGCTTCGGCCTCACCGGGAACCCGAACGACCTCATCGAGGCGGTCCGGGACTCGGGCGTGCGCGATCTGACGATCGTCTCGAACAACATGGGAGTCGACGGGGCCGGGCTCGGCATTCTGCTCGACAACCGGCAGGTGCGCCGGGTGATCGCGTCGTACGTGGGCGAGAACAAGCTGTTCGCGCAGCAGTACCTCGACGGGACCGTCGAGGTCGAGTTCACCCCGCAGGGGACGCTCGCCGAGCGGATGCGGGCAGGCGGCGCGGGGATCCCGGCGTTCTACACCAAGTCCGGCGTCGGCACGCCGATCGCCGAGGGCAAGCCGCACGCCGAGTTCGACGGCGTCACCTACGTGCAGGAGCGCGGCATCGTCGCGGACCTTTCGCTGGTGCACGCGTACGTCGCGGACCCGGCCGGGAACCTGGTCTACCGGTACGCCTCGCGGAACTTCAACCCGCTCGTCGCGACCTGCGGCAAGGTGACCGTCGCCGAGGCCGAGCAGGTTTCGGACGAGTACCTGGATCCGGAGCGCATCACGACGCCGGGGATCTACGTGCAGCGGCTGATTCAGGCGACTGCGCGGGAAAAGCAGATCGAAAAGCGGACCGTGCGCGTGCGTGAGGAGGCGTCGGCGTGAGCTGGACTCGGGACGACATGGCCACGATCGGGGCTCGCGAACTGCGGGACGGCGATTACGTGAACCTCGGGATCGGGATTCCCACCCAGGTGGCGAACCACATTCCGGACGGCGTGCAGGTGACGTTGCACAGCGAGAACGGGATTCTCGGGCTGGGACCGTTCCCCTGGGAGGGCGAGGAAGACCCCGACCTGGTGAACGCGGGCAAGCAGACGGTCACGTTGCAGCCCGGGGCCAGCCTGTTCGACTCCGCGGAGTCGTTCGCGATGATCCGCGGCGGGCACATCGACCTGGCGCTGCTCGGGGCGCTGCAGGTCGGCGCCAACGGCGACCTGGCCAACTGGACGGTGCCCGGCGCGCTGGTCAAGGGGATGGGCGGGGCGATGGATCTCGTCGCCGGGGCTCGCCGGGTGGTGATCATCACCGATCACACCGCCAAGGACGGGACGCCGAAGATCGTCGAGAAGTGCACGCTGCCGTTGACCGGGGCCGGAGTGGTGAACCGGATCATCACCAATCTGGCGGTGCTGGACGTTACGGACGACGGGCTGAAGCTGGTGGAGCTGGCGCCGGGGGTTTCTCTTGACGAGGTGCGGGAGAAGACTGGGGCGCCGGTCGCGGAGTAAGCGGCGGTCGGGGCACCCCGAAGCTTGATCGTGACGACGGCGCGGGGGTGCTTGTCAAGGCGGGAAAGATGCCTTGACAAGCACCCCCGCGCCGCGTTTCGGCTTCGTATCGGGGTGCGGGGGAGTGTGGGTGCGTTGGCGCGTTGGGTGCACTGGCTGCGGTGGGGTGGCCGGGCGAGCGCCCCAATGTGGCATTGGGTGCGTGAGACGCACCGAACGCCACATTGGGTGCGTCAGATGCACCCAATGTGGCATTGGGGACGTACGTGAGGGGCCCCTGACGGAATCTGATTCCCTCAGGGGCCCCTCACGTACGTTGCGCTGGTTACNACGTACGTGAGGGGCCCCTGACGGAATCTGATTCCCTCAGGGGCCCCTCACGTACGTTGCGCTGGTTACTGCGCGGGAAGAATGCGCCCCCGGACCTCGCCGAAGCCCAGTTTCGCGCCGCTGCTCGTGGTGGCGGCGCCGGTGATCGCGACCTCGTCCCCGTCCTGGAGGAAGGTGCGGGATTCGCCCTTGACGGTCAGCGGATCCCGGCCGCCCCAGGAGAGTTCCAGGAACGAGCCGCGTTCCGCCGGGTCCGCGCCGGAGATCGTGCCCGAGCCGTAGAGGTCGCCGGTGCGGGCCGAGGCGCCGTTGACGGTCAGGTGGGCCAGCATCTGGGCCGGCGACCAGTACATCTCGCGGTACGGCGGGCGCGCCACCTCCTGGCCGTTCCACTCCACGGCGAGCGTGATGTCCAGGCCCCACGGCGACGATTCCCGCAGGTAGGGCAGCGGTACCGGCGAGGTCTGGCCGGGCAGCGGCACCCGCGCCTCGGCCAGCGCCAGCACCGGGACCACCCACGGCGAGATCGACGTCGCGAAGCTCTTGCCCAGGTTCGGGCCCAGCGGCACGTACTCCCAGGCCTGGATGTCGCGGGCCGACCAGTCGTTCAGCAGGACCGCGCCGAAAACGTGGCGAGGGAAGTCGTCCGGCGAGATCGGGGTGTTGGCCGGAGTGCCCGCCCCGACGATGAAGCCCAGTTCCGCTTCGATGTCCAGGCGGGTGCTCGGGCCGAAGACCGGGCCGTCCTCGCCCTTGCGCTGGCCGCTCGGGCGGACCACGTCGGTGCCGGACACGTAGACCGTTCCGGAGCGGCCGTGGTAGCCGACCGGGAGGTGTTTCCAGTTGGGCAGCAACGGTTCCGCGTCCGGACGGAACAGGCGGCCGACGTTCGACGCGTGGTGTTCCGAGGCGTAGAAGTCCACGTAATCGGCGACGTCGATGGGCAGGTGCAGCTTGACGTCGGCGACCGCGTGCACGGCTTCGGCGGGCACCTCGCCGGTCACGAGCGTCTGCAGCCGCGAGCGGACCTCGACCCAGCGGTCGTAACCCTGTGCCATGAAGGCGTTCAGCGTCGGCTCGGCGAACACCTCGTCGCCGAGGGCGATCGACAGGTCCAGCACGTGCTCGCCCACGCGCACGCCCACCCGGGGACTGCCGCCGCCTGCCGAGAAGACGCCGTACGGCAGGTTTTCGACGCCGAAGGGGGAGCCGGCGGGAATGTCGAGCACGGTCATGCGGGGGCTCCGATCAGGCCTAGATCTGTCAGTTCGGTGAGCGGGTCGGTGATGCTGCAGGTCCCGAACGAGGTGAACTTAGCGCGCGCCGCCGCCAGGCGCTCCGGGGCCAGCGCGCGGATCCGGTCGGCGACCGCGGCACCGTCGCGTTCGGCAAGCAGGGCAACGACTTCCGCGTCGCCGGCACCGCGGTCGACCGCTTCGGCGGCGAGCAAGAGGTTCAAGAAACCGTGCTGTTCGAATCCCGTGTTCGGGTCGGTGTTGCGGATCGCGTGGTGCAGGCCCGCGGTCGCCTTGAACGGCACGCCCGCCTCGGCGGTCGCGCGGATCGCGGCGGCGAGCTCGACTTCGTCCGGGTAGTACTCGGCCGACGTCCCGCCGGTGCGGAACTTCGCCTTGTGCGGAGTGCCGGAAAGCGCCCGCAGCAACGGAACCCGGCGTTCGTCGCGCGGGATCTCCACGGCGACCGGCACCGGGCATCCGTCCACTGCGGACAGGAACTCATCCACCGTCATTCCTTGCGGCACCGCGATTTCCAGCGATTCGACCGACACCGGAAGCCCGTCGACCGCCTTGAGCACGTCGGCGATCCCGCCCGGCCCGGCTGGCAGCGTCACGGTGAGCGGCAACGGAGTTTCGCGGCCTGCCACGACTTCGGCGAGCTCCGCCAAGCCGGACGCGGCGACGACCAGCGGGCCGACCATCGCGGCGTACGGCGAAGCGGTGTGCCGGTCGTGGGCGGCGACGGCGTCCGGCAGCGGTGCGAGGCCGGGCGGGAAGACCGCCGCGTCGTCCAGGAGGCCGCGGGTAAGAGCGTCGGTCACGACTGCGGTCCCCGTCCTGCCCAGGTCCAGGCGTAGCCGGGGTCGTCGCTCGCGTGGCCGCCCTCGCCGATCTCCAGCGGGCGGAACGTGTCGACCATGACCGCCAGTTCGTCGAAGAACTCCGCGCCGAGCGAGCGTTCCACCGCGCCGGGCTGCGGGCCGTGGCTGTGGCCGCCGGGGTGCAGGCTGATCGAGCCCTGTCCGATGCCGGATCCCTTGCGCGCCTCGTAGTTCCCGCCGCAGTAGAACATCACCTCGTCGGAGTCCACATTGGAGTGGTAGTACGGCACCGGGATCGAGAGCGGGTGGTAGTCGACCTTGCGCGGGACGAAGTTGCAGATGACGAAGTTGTTGCCCTCGAACACCTGGTGCACGGGCGGCGGCTGGTGCACGCGGCCGGTGATGGGCTCGAAGTCGGAGACGTTGAACGTGTACGGGTAGAGGCAGCCGTCCCAGCCGACCACGTCGAACGGGTGCGTCGGGTACACGTAACGCGTGCCGACGACGCCGCGCGAGCCGCGGTGCTTCACCAGAACCTCGACGTCGGTGCCTTCGGCGAGCAGCGGTTCGGCCGGGCCGTGCAGGTCGCGCTCGCAGTAGGGCGCGTGCTCCAGCAACTGGCCGTAGCGCGACAGGTAGCGCTTCGGCGGCGCGATGTGCGAGTTCGCCTCGATCACGTAGGCGCGCAACGGTTCCGGGCCCTTCGGCACCCAGCGGTGCGTGGTGGCGCGGGGGAGGATCACGTAGTCGCCGGTGCGGGCGGGCAGCGCGCCGAACACCGTCTCGACGACCGCTTCGCCGGACTCGACGTACACGCATTCGTCGCCGATCGCGTTGCGGTACAACGGGGAAGCCTCGCCGGCGGCGACGTAGGAGATCCGCACGTCGCCGTTGCCGAGCACGAGCCGCCGGTTGTTCACGACGTCCGCGCTCTTCCACTCCTGGCCGGGGAACAGCGTGTGCAGCTTGAGGTGCAGCGGCTTGAGCGGCCGGTTCTCGGTGAGCGTCTGGTCCGGCAGTTCCCACGGCGTCGCGTCGACGATCGCGGACGGGATGCCGCGGTGGTACAGCAGCGACGAGTCCGACGAGAAGCCCTCCTCGCCCATCAGCTCCTCGGAATAGAGCCCGCCTTCGGGCGTGCGGTGCTGGGTGTGCCGCTTAGGCGGGATGCTGCCCGCGCTGCGGTAGTAGGCCATGGGTCGCCTCCTCGGCGCGAAGTAATCAAAGTATGTACTACTTTCCGACCAGCCTAGTCCCCGAGTCAGGACAGGGGAAGGGGCTAGCGGCGGGTCGCGAAGCCCGCCCGGCCGGAGATGAGCTTGTCGAGCAGCATCACCAGCACGCGCTGCTCGGCCTCGGTGAGCACCTCGACCCACCCGGCCTCGCGTTCGTTCTGCGCCTCGAACACCTCGAGCATCTCGGCGTGCCCGGCCTCGGTGAGCGAAAGCCGCACCGAACGGCCGTCCGTCTCGCCGGGCGTCCGGGTCAGCAAACCCTCGCTGACCAGGGTTTTCGCGAGATTCGAGACCGCCGCCCGGCTCATGCCGGTGAGCCGCGCGGCGGCGGACGGTTCGAGCGGCCCGGCGAGCCACACGACGAACAGCACCCGGAACGCCGACCACGACCGCCCGCGCGGCCGGTGCACGGCGGATTCGAGGTCATAGGTGACCAGGTTGGACGCCCGGTTCAGCGTCAGCAGCACCTCGGTCGCCAGCTGGTGGCGGAACCCGAATTCGTCGGCCAGCCTGCGGTTGGCCAGCGCGATGAACGACCAGAAGTCGAGCGAGTCCGGGTCCGGCGGCGCGGCGGGGTCCTGCATGGACAGCACTGTAACCGCGCCGCCGGGATAATCAAACTCGAAACTACTTCACCGGACGAGCCAGGCGGGCGCCCGCGTCGCGCGGCACTTTCAGGAACGCCAGCATCGCCGCGGCGACGATCAGGCAGCCGATCGGGAAGTACAGCCCGATCGTCACGTCGCTCTCGGTCGCCGCGAGCCCGATCGCGTACGGCCCGAAGAACCCGCCGAGCGCGGCGATCGAGTTGATCGCGGCCAGGCCGACCGCCGTGTGCTCCTTCGACAGCACGCGCGCGGCCATCGCCCAGTACGGCGCGAGGTAGCCGAGCACGCCGATCGCCGCCAGCGAGAGGCTGATCAGCGACAACGCCGGCACGGTCTTGAACTGGATCGCGCCGAAGAACCCGATCGCCGCGACCAGCACGGTGGCGATCACGTGGCCCTTGCGCTCGCCGGTGCGGTCGGAGTTGCGGGCCAGCAGCAGCATGCCGACCGCGCCGACGACGTACGGGATCGCGCCGAGCAGGCCGATGTTGGTGGAGGAGTACTTCGGATCGAGCTGTTTCACGATCAGCGGCAGGAAGAACGTGAGCCCGTACAGGCCGCAGGCGATGAAGAGGTTGGAAATCGCCAGCAGCAGGACCTTGCCGTCGCGCACCGCGCGCAGCTGGCCGAGGAACGTCTCCTTCTCCTCCGGCACGTACTCGCGGTCGATCTCGGCCTGCAGCCAGGAGCTTTCCTCGGCGGTCAGGAACTTCGCGTCGGCGGGCTTGTTCGGGAGGTAGAAGAAGGTCAGCAGGCCGATCAGCACCGCGGGCGCGCCCTGCAGGATGAACACCCACTGCCAGCTGCTCATCCCGAACCAGTGCACGTGGTCGAGGATCCAGCCGCCGAACAGGCTGCCGAGGATCAGCGCGATCGGCTGCGCGAGCGCGAGCGTCGCGATGGCCCGGCCGCGTTCCTTGCCGCGGAACCAGAAGGTCAAGTACAGCAGCAGCCCGGGGAACAGGCCAGCCTCGGCGATGCCGAGCAGGATCCGCGCGATCATCAGGTGCGTCACGCTCGCGACGAACCCGGTCAGCACGGTCACGATGCCCCAGCTGACCGCGATCCGGCTGAGCCACAGCCGGGCCCCGACCTTCTTCATGATCATGTTGCTGGGCACCTCGAACACCACGTAGGCGAGGAAGAAGATCGCCGACGCGACGCCGAAGGTCGCGGCCGTGATGGTGAGCTCTTTGGCCATGCCGAGCTGGGCGTAGCCGATGTTCGCCCGGTCCATGTAGTTGAAGATGTAGAGCAGCAGGACGATCGGCATGACGCGGACGCCGACCTTGCGGACGGTGCGTCTGGCCAGCGGGGAGTCCGCCGTGGTGGCGGCTGCGGCGGGGACGGACATGGGGTTCTCCTCGACAGTGAGCAGTAACTCTGAAGGATCAGGCGGCGGAGCGGCCGGCGATGCGGCCCATGGTGACGGCGTTGGCGACCGCGTTCCCGCCGCCGACGTAGCGGAAGCCGAGCACGCCGGCCCCGGCCTCGCCCGCGGCGAACAGCCCGGGCACGCGGTCGCCGCGGACGTCGAGCACCGCGGCACTGGAGTCGATCTCCAGCCCGGCGTGCGTGCAGACCAGTTCGGCGGGCAGGGTGCGCGCGGCGAAAAACGGTCCGGTCGCGATTTTCGCGGGCGGTTCGGCCGATCCCTTGGCGGACAAGGTTTCGTGCCGCAGGAACTCCGGGTCCTCGCCGGTGGGGAGCTGGGTGTTCCATCTGTCCACAGTGGCCTGGAGAGCGTCGGCGGGCACGTTCATCTTGCCTGCCAGTTCTTCCAGCGTGTCGGCCCGCAGAGTGCGGCCAGCGTCCGCTTCGGACAGTACGTACTCGGCGTTCCAGTGCGCGTAGCCCGGCGGAAGATCGCGGCGCGCTCGGTCGTCGAAGACCATCCACACCGGACCGTCCTGCGCCGAGATGATGCCGCTGGACACCGCGTACGACGCGTCCTCGTCCATGAACCGGCGGCCGTGCGCGTTCACCAGCACGCGCGAGCGCGGCGGGAAACCGGACTGCCAGTGGTGGAGGCGCTGGAAATACGCGGTCGGCAGCAGCAGTCCCCAGCCCTCGCCGGTGATCGACGCGGACACCTGCTCGCCGAACGCGAAGTGGTCGCCTCGGGAGCCGGGCGCGGCGACGACGAACAGATCCTCGCCCGCCGCGTCGGCGTCCGGGTAATACCGCGAGCGCAGGGCGGGGTCCTGGGCGAACCCGCCGCTGGTCACGATCACCGAGTTCGCGCGGACCTCGATGCCGTCGGCGACTACACCGGCGACCCGGCCGTCCTCCACGAGCAGTCGTTCGACCCGGGTGTTCAACACCGCTTCAGCGCCGGCCTTGCGACGCGCGCGGTCGAGCACCTGGACGAGGCCGTAACCCTGGTCCTTCGGCACATGCCCGCGCCAGACGTCCTCGACGCCCGCGCGCGTCAATCCCGGGGTGTGCGCGTCGTGCGACACCTTCGCCGGGATTTCCGCGCCGAGCCCGATCAGCCACTCGACCGCGGGACCGGCCTCGCGGCAGAAAGTCTTGAGCAGTCCGGGTTTCAGCTGCCACTGGTTGAGATCGAGGTAGTGCTGGAAGAACCGTTCCGGCGTGTCCTCGATGCCCAGTGCACTTTGGACACTCGTGCCCGCGGCGGTGAGCATGCCCGCGGACAGCTGGGTCGAGCCGCCGAGTTCCTTCTCCGACTCGAACAGCATCACCGAGGCGCCGTGCTCGGCAGCGGACACCGCCGCGGCGAGGCCTGCGCCGCCCCCGCCGATCACCACGACGTCAGCGTCGACGCTCATCCGAGATCACCTCCGGTTTCGGCGAGAATGCGATGGTAGAGACCGTTGGAGACGAGACCGCCGTCCACGGTGACCTCGCTTCCGGTCAAGTAGGTGGACCGGTCCGAGAGCAGGAACAGCACCGTGTCGGTGATTTCCCGGGGGTCGGCCATCCTTCCGGCGGGCACACTGTCCACAGCGGACTTGACGAACGCGTCCGCGCCCGCCAGCAGCCCGGTGTCGACCAGTCCCGGGTGGACGGAGTTGACCCGGATCCGCCACTTCGCGAAATTGCCCGCGGCGGACTTCGACAGTCCGGTCAACCCCCATTTGCTCGCCGAGTAGGCGGGGGAGAAGTAGCCGATCTGGCCGGAGATCGACGAGATGTTCACGATCGAACCGCCGCCTGAATCGCGCATCAGCGGCGCGGCCGCGCGCATGCCGTGGAACGGCCCGGAGAGGTTCACCGCGAGCACCCGGTCCCACACCTCGGCGGTGGTGTCCTGGAATTCCAGCCGCCGCGAGATCCCGGCGTTGTTCACGAGCCCGCCGAGCGAACCGTGCTCGGCGCGGATCCGGTCGAGCACGCGAGTCCACTGTGCCGGCTCGACAACGTCCATGGTGTACGGAGTCGCCGCCCCGCCCGCCGCGCGGATCTCGTCGGCGATTTCGTCCGCACCAGCGAAATCCGCGACGCAGACGTGCACGCCGCGTTCGCCGAGCGCACGGGCGTGCTGCGCGCCCATCCCGTTCGCCGCGCCCGTCACGAGCACGACGTCCGGGTAGCGCACGGCTTCGGTGGCGTCAGACATGCCGGGAGCCGCCGTCGACCGCGAGGCTGTGCCCGGTGACGTACCGCGAGCTGTCCGAAAGCAGGAACAGCAGCACGCCGCACACCTCTTCGGGCGAGCCGATCCGGTGCAGCGGCACCGCGTCGAGCGCCTTCGCCAGCGCGGGCGCGTCGTCCTGGATCCAGCGGGTCATTTCGGTGTCGATGTAGCCCGGGGCGATGGCGTTGACCCGGATGCCCTGGTCGCCGAGTTCCACCGCGAGCGATTCGGTGAGGTGCGCGACCGCGGCCTTCGAACTGCAGTACGCCGCGCGGCCCTTGCGCACGCGGACCGCGGACACCGACGCCATGTTGACGATCGCGCTGCCCGGTTCCATCCGCGCGGCGGCGGCCTGCGCGCCGAAGAGCACGCCCTCGACGTTCACCGAAAGCGTCGAGCGGATCTGCTCCGGGGTGATGTCCGGAACCTCGGCGTACGGGAAGATCCCGGCGTTGTTGACCCAGAAGTCGATGCGGCCGAACTCGTCGATCGCGCGCTGGGCGAGCGCGACGTGGTCCTCGGCGCGGGTGACGTCCACAGCGGACGCGACGATCCGGCCCGGTTTGTCCTCAATGGACTCGGCAGCGAGCGCGACGGTGAGGTCGTCGGCGGTGGCCGTCATCGCGGCGGCGTCGAGATCGCCGCCCACCACGTGCACCCCGCGCGTGGCGAGACCGGCGGCGAAGCGCGCGCCCATGCCGCGGGCAGCGCCGGTGACCACGGCGACCTTGCCCGGCATCTCCGGGTAGCGCGCGGTCGCGGGCTGGTGCAGCACCCGGCCGGGGCCGGTGGGCTCGAGAGTGGTCATCTGGGTTTTCTCCTCGTTGTTTCTCAGGGCTCGCGGTGCACGGTGCGGCGGCGCACGCGCCAGCCTTCCGCGGTGCGCACGAGTTCGTCGTCCAGCACGGTGAGCCGGTGCAGTCGCGGGGAACCGCCTTCCGGGGTCCCGACGATCTGCAGATAGGCGAGCGCTCGCAGGGCGTCCTCGGGCTGTCCTAACTGGACCTCCACGGTGGACACCACGTGCCGCAGCCGTTCGCCGGACTCGACGCACCCGGCGTGGAACCGCTCGGCGAACGCGGTCAGCGCGGCCGTGCCCGCGGCGGGTTCCGGGTAGCTGGGCGAGACGAACTCCCCGTCCGGGGTGAACGTGGCGGCCCAGCGCGCGGCCTGCCCGGAGTCGATGGCGTGACTCTGGCGGCCGTAGAGCTGATGCACCGCCAGCACGTCCTCGACGGGGACTTCGCTCATGTCCGAACCTCGATCCGCGGGGTGGTTGCCTCGAACGGCAAACGTGCTATATTCGCACGCACCGTGCGATATGTAGGAACAGTAGGTCGCCGGACAAGCTGTCGTCAAGGGAGTCGTGTGTCCGAATCGGGGACGTCGAAGACGCTGAGCCACGGGCTTCAGGTGCTGGAGCTGCTGGTGGAGCACCCGCAGGGGCTCACGATGACCGAGATCGCCGACGGGATCGGCGTGCACCGCACGGTCGCGCACCGGCTGGTCCGCACGCTGGAGGCGCACCACCTCTGCCGGCGCGACCGGTTCAAGCGGATCTCGCTCGGCACCGGCCTCGTGCGCCTGGCCGAGCCGGTGGAACAGGACCTGCGCACGCTCGCGCGCCCGGTGCTGGAGGAGCTTTCGGACGCCGGCCGCGCGTCGGCGCACCTGGTGGTCCGCGAGAACGCCGAGCAGGTGCGGATGCTGATGATCGTGGAACCGCGGCAGGCGCGGATGCATGTGTCGTTCCGCAGCGGCCAGCTGGACCCGATCGGCCGCGGCTCGGCCGGGCTCGCGCTGCTCGCGGCGGAACCGCCGGTCGAGGGCGAACGCGAGGAGATCACCCGCGCCCGCTCGCGCGGTTACGCGGTGTCGGTCGGAGAGATCGCGCCGGGAATCACCGGGATCTCTGCGGTGGTGCCGACCGGCCGGGACGCGCCCGGCACGAGCATCGGGCTGTCTCTGTTCGAGGCTCCGGACCCGGACGAACTGGGCCGGTTGGTGGTGGCGTCAGCGCAGCGGCTGGGCTCGATGCTGAAGTAATTAACGGCCGACGAGCCCGGCTTCGTGGGCGAGCAGTCCGGCCTGGGTCCGGTTGGTGCAGCCGAGTTTCACGAGCATCCGTGACACGTAGCTCTTCACGGTCGCCTCCGCCAGGTGCAGCCGACCGGCGATGTCCGCATTGGACAGTCCTTCTCCCAGACACGCCAACACATCCCGCTCCCGCTCCGTCAACCCGGCAGTGCGGCGGCGGGCTTCGTCATCGCGGCGGTGGCCGTCCGACGACAGCGCGACCAACCGGCGTGCGGCCGACGGCGACAGCACGGTGTGCCCGTCCGCCGCGACGCGAACGAGGCCGATCAGGTCCTCCGGCGGCGTCGACTTCACCAGGAATCCGGCCGCGCCCGCGCGGAGGGCGCGGATGACGTAGGTGTCCGCGTCGAACGTCGTCAGCGCGACGACCGCGGGCGGATCCGGCAGCGCGCAGATCCGCTCGATCGCGGCGAGTCCGTCCACACCGGGCATCCGCAGGTCCATCAGCACCACCGCGGGCCGGTGCCGGACCACTTCCTCGACCGCCTCCGCGCCGTCCCGCGCCTGCGCGACTACCTCGATGTCGCCGGCCGAACCGAGGATCGTGCGCAGGTGCGCGCACACCATCGGCTCGTCGTCGGCCACCACGACCGTGATCACCGGGCAGCACCTTCCGTGGTCGGGACGTAGGCGGGCAGTATCGCACCGATCTTGAACCCGCCGCCGGGCACCGGGCCCGCCTCGAAGGTCCCGCCGACGAGTTCGACCCGCTGGCGCAGCCCGCTCAGCCCCGCGCCGGAGCCGCTCCCCGCGAGCGCCGCGTCCGGCGGCCGGGTCGCGCGGGTGTTGGCGACGGCCACGTCCAGCCCGCCCGGGTGATAGCGCAGCGAAACCGTCGCCGAGCAGCCCGGCGCGTGCTTGCGGATGTTGGTCAGCGCCTCCTGCACCACCCGGTACGCGGTGCGCGCGACGGTCGGCGACACCGAGGTCCGGTCGCCGGTCACGGAAAGCTCGGTCGCGATCCCGACCGCCACCGATTCGGCCACCAGATCCGCCACCTCGCCCGGCAGCGGCGGATTCGGCACCGGCGGTTCGATTCCGGTGCCGTTGCGCAGCACGCCGACCAGGTCGCGCAGTTCGTCGAGCGCGTGCGCCCCCTCGCGGCGGATGTCCTCGGCGGCCGACTTCACCGACGGATCCGGCGACGTCACGCCGAGCGCGCCCGCGTGCAGCACCATCAGGCTCAACCGGTGCGTGACGACGTCGTGCATCTCGCTCGCCAGCCGTCGCCGCTCCGCCGCCAGCGCCTGTTCGGCGAGCAGATGCTGCTCGCGTTCCGCGCGCTCAGCCCGGTCGCGCAAGGAACTCAGCAGCTGCCGCCGCGCCTCGAAATACAGCGAGATCGCCACCGGCAGCGCGGTGCTCAGCAGTCCGAACGGCGTGGTGTTCCAAGCCGGATTCCACGGTCGCGTCGCCAGCAGGGCCAGGAACCCGGCGATCCACAGCAGCCGCCGCCGGTCCAGTTGCCGCACGAGCTGCGCCAGCACGATCGGCGTGATCGTGGGGACGGTCATCAGCGTCGGCTGGCGGACGGGCACGAGCAGGCCGGGGGAGAAGAGGTCGGACGCCAGCATCGCCAGCGAGGCCACGATCAGCAGGCCGGCGACGCCGTTCGGGAAGCGCGCCAGGAGCAGCAGGGACGCGTCGCAGACGAGTTCCAGCACGAGCGTCGCGTACGGCCCGAGAAAGCCGGTGGCAGGCCCGGCGGCGAGGAAAAGCCCGAAGTCGAGGCAGGCGAACACCAGCGCGGTGCCGGCCAGCCAGAACCAGTCGGTCGACCGCGGCCAGGGACGGCACGTGCTGGTCACCCGGCCACGGTATCCGGTCGCCTGCCCGGCCGCGCCGGATCCGCATCGCCCGGGTGGCGGGTTACCGCCGAAAGTTGCGGCTCGATCGGAAGCGATCCACTTTCGTCGCTGCGGGCAGCTACCGAGCACGCTTACGCCGCACCCGCCCGGCGCGGTGGACTCGACGCCATGACGAGCGAAGGAATCCCGCGGTTCGCCCGGCTGCCGGTGCTGGCGGTCGCGGCGGGCGCCGTCGCGCTGCTGGCGGCGACGAGCACTCGGTACGCGCACGGCTTCGACGAGCTGTATTTCCTCGTGGCCGGTCGAGATCATCTGGCCTGGGGGTATTTCGACCAGCCGCCGCTCGTCCCGCTGCTGGCCGGCACGCTCGACCAGTGGTTCCCCGGTTCGCTGGTCGCGCTGCGGCTGCCGATGGCGCTCGCGGCCGGCGCCGGGGTGATCGTGACCGCGCTGACCGCCCGTGAACTCGGCGGCGGTCGCGGAGCACAGGCGATGGCGGCCGGGGCGTACGCGACTTCCGGGCTGATCATCATCAGCCACTGGGTCGCCACCTACGCTTTGGACCCGTTCTTCTGGACGCTCGTGGTGTTCCTCCTCGTGCGCTGGACCCGGACCCGGCGCGACGGCTTGCTGGTGTGGGCCGGAGTGGTCACCGCGGTGTCGCTGCAGACGAAATTCCTGATCCCCGCGCTGTGGGGCGCGGTGCTGGTGTCCGCGCTCGTCTTCGGGCCGCGCAACCTGGCGTCCCGGCCGAAACTGTGGCTGGGCGCGCTGATCGCCGCCGTGGCGACCCTGCCGACGTTCCTCTGGCAAGCCACGCACGGCTGGGCCTACACCCGGATGGGCGAGGTCGTCGCGGCCGAATTCCCCGGCTACCTCACCTTCGCGCGCGACGGCTTGCTCGGGGCCGGAATGGGAATCGGCGTGCTGGCGCTGCTGTACGGGATGTGGCGGCTGTTCCGTTCGCCGGACCTGGCACCGTACCGGTACCTCGCGGTGGCGTTGCTGCTGGTCGTGGCGGTGATCATCGGGACGCACGGCCGCTCGTATTACTTGATGAGTCTGTATTCGCTGCCGTTCGCCGCGGCCGCGACGGAGCTTTCGCGGCGAAATCTGGTGCGCTGGTGGAAGATCCCGGTCGGAATCGTGTTCACGCTTTCGGTCGCGGTCACCGTTGCCGGGCTGCCGGTATGGCCAGCTTCGATGAAAGCCACGTCGTTCGGCCCCTTTCCGCTCGGCACTGTATTCGCGGCCGGGGAGACCGCGCAGCAGCAGTTGGCGGACTCGGTCGGGCAGACGTATCGATCCCTGCCGGAGCCGGTGCGCCGGGAAACCGCCGTATACGGGGAAATCTACCCGTTCGCCGCGGCCGTGGAGTACTACGGCCCGCGGTACGGAATCAACAATGTCTACAGTGGACACCGAGGATACTGGTACTTCGACCGGCCGCCGGATTCCGCGCGCAACGTGCTTTTCGCGGGCTTCGATCCGGCGCTGCTGCGGCCGTACTTCTCTTCGGTGACTGAAGTGGTGCCCGGGCTGATGCGGCTGTACACCGGGCGAAAGCAATCCTGGGAAACGATCTGGCCAGAGGTGAAGAAACAATGAGCGACTCCTTGCCCGCGCGAGCGTATTTCCTCGCCTGCGACCCGGACGGCGGCCCGGTCTCCCGCCGCTCCAACGCGGCCCTGCTGGTCCGCGCGGCCGCGGTGACCGACCTGGTGCTGCGCGGCAACCTCCGCGACCAGCGCGGCCACGCCGACCCGACCGCTGCCGCCCCGACCGGCGACCTCCTGCTCGACGACCTGCTCGCCGACCTCCGCACGCACAGCCCGGCGTCGTGGCGCGCATTGCTCCGCCGCGGCAGGAACGACACGTTGCAGTCGCTGGAAACGCAACTCTCCGCGGCGGGTCTGCTCGAAGAAGGCAGCAGTTCGATCTTGCACCGCAAGGTCTTGGTGCCCGCCGACCCGGCGCGGGTCCGCGACGCGCATGCACAGCTTGACCACGCTCTGACCGCCCCGCTGTCCGAAGTGGACGCTTCCGCCGCGGCGCTGGCTTCCCTCGCCGCGGCGTCCGGAGCCGGGATGTCCCGCTCGGACGCGCGTCGCCACGCGGACCGGCTGAAGGAGTTGGAGAAACTCGCGGGACCAGTGCTTCCGGCACTGCGAAAGGCGGTCGCGGGTCGCCGGGCGGCCCGGATCGCGGCGTTCTCCGGCGGTTCCGGCGGCTGACCGACAGTTCGGCCGCCGCCGAAGCGTGGACGTCGTACCGTGGCGGACATGACCTCCTTCGCCGCGTTGCACGTCCCGGGCCGTCCGCTGTTGCTGCCGAACGTCTGGGAGTTCGGCTTCGCCGCCGCCCTCGCCGCCGCGGGACACCCGGCGGTCGGCACCACCAGCCTCGGCGTCTCGGCCGCCGCCGGGCTCGCCGACGGGGCCCCGGAATCCCGCGCAGCGACCGTCGCGCTGGCGAAATCGCTGGCACCGCTGGACATCCTGGTCAGCGTCGACCTCGCCGACGGCTTCAGCACCGACCCCGAGGAAGTAGCGGACCTCGTCGCGGAACTCGCCGACGCGGGAGTAGTCGGCATCAACCTGGAAGACGGCCGAGCCGACGCCCTCGCTCCGATCGTCGTCCAGGCCGCGCTGCTGGCCAAGGTGCGCGAACGCGTCCCGGGCATGTTCCTCAACGCCCGCACCGACACGCATTGGCTCGGCGTCGGCCCGGTCGCGGACGCCATCACGCGGGTCCGCGCGTACGCCGACGCCGGTGCGGACTGCGTCTTCGTCCCCGGCCTGCACGAGGCAGCGGACGTGGCGGAGCTCGTCGAAGCGGTCGAGGTGCCGGTGAACCTCCTGCACCTGCCCGGGAAAGCCACTTTCTCCGAATTGGCCTCCCTCGGCGTGGCGCGGGTCAGTCTCGGCTCAACTCCCTACCGGGTAGCACTTTCCGCCGCACTGTCCACAGTAGACGCAGCGCGGGAAGGGACCGAACTGCCGATGAAGCCGCCTTCGTACGGCGAAATCACCGCATTGCTCCCGTAATCTGGGGGACATGATCTTCGGAGGAAACACCGACTTCGCTGTCCCCGCCGGATACCTCAACACCCCCAGCATCGGGATCCCGCCGACGCCGGTCGCCGACGCGGTCGAGGCCGCGGTCAGCCGGTGGCGCACCGGCAAGGACACCCCGTCGGACTTCGACGAGGCGGTCTCCCGCTCCCGCGCCGGATTCGCGCGGCTCGCCGGGGTCCCGGCGGACCGGGTCGCGATCGGCGCGTCGGTGTCGCAGCTGGCGGCGAACGTCGCGGGCGGACTGGCCCCGGACGCCCGCGTCCTGGTCGCCGAGGGCGAGTTCACCAGCGTGACGTTCCCGTTCGCGCAGCGGGCGAACGTCACCGAAGCGCCGCTCGCGAAGCTGGCGCAGCACGTCGAAGGCCACGACCTCGTCGCGGTCAGCCTCGCGCAGTCCGCCGACGGCGCGCTCCTCGACACCGCCGCGCTGCGGTCCGCCTCCGAAGCCGCGGGCGTGCCGGTCATGATCGACGTCACGCAAGCCGCGGGCTGGCTGCCGCTGGACGTCGCGTGGGCGGACTGGATCGTCTGCGCGGGCTACAAATGGCTGTTCTCGCCGCGCGGGTGCGCCTGGCTCGCGGTGCACCCGCGGGCGCACGAACGGACCCGCCCGGTCGCCGCGAACTGGTACGCCGGCGACGATCCGTGGTCCTCGGTGTACGGAATGCCACTGCGCCTGGCCGGAAACGCGCGCGGATTCGACCTTTCGCCGGTGTGGCTGTCGCACGTCGGCGCCGCGGAAGCGTTCGACTACTTCGCGTCACTGGACCTTGCCGCGGTGCGCGACCACAACGCCGGACTGGCCGATTCCCTGCGCACCGCGGCCGGGCTGGAGCCGCAGGGGAGCGCGATCGTGGCACTGGAAGCCGATCCCGCGCGGCTCGCCGAAGCCGGGATCGTCGCGAGCGTCCGCAACGGGCGGGTACGGGTCGGTTTCCACCTCTACAACGGCCCTGACGACGTCGAACGCGTGCTGGACGCCCTGGGCGCAGCGTCTGGCTGAAGGCCGTACGGGCGGTGAACTACGGTGTTCGCGTGTCCCATCCGCACTTCACCCCCGGACCCTCGGACACGGCCCCGATCCCGGCCGTGCCCGCGCAGCCGGGTCCGCCGCCCGGGCCGTCGCGCAACCGCGCCCTCCTGCTGCGCGGCGCCGGGCTCGTGGCGATCGCCGTCGTGGCCGGGCTCGTCTGGTACCTGATCCGGCACGACAGCACGCCGGACGAGCCGGTCGCCGAACCCCCGGCGACCACGGCGAAGCCCGCGTTCGACTACAAACTGGCCGAAGGCCCGGTCAAGGCGACCGACTGCGCCGCCAACGCGTACTCGGGCGCGAAGAAGTTCTTCCAGGACAACCAGTGCAAGTCCTTGGCGCGGGCGCTGTACACGGTGCAGTCCGGGGACGCGAAGGCGCTGGTGTCGGTGGTGCTGGTGACGATGCCGGACGCGGCGAAGGCGACCGAGCTGAAACAGCTCACCGACCGCGACGGCACCGGCAACGTGAGCGACCTGGTCCGCGACGGCACCTTCCACGACACCGACGCCCCGAAACTGAGCGGCAACGAGGCGGAGTACGAGTCGAAGGCCACCGGAGCCGAGGTGACGATCGTGCTGACCGACTTCTACTACGGCCACCACGACAAGCAGCTGCTCAACCGGATCGCGAAGAACGCGTTGAAGCTGTCCGGGAAGCTCCGCTGAGCCTCCCGTGAGGCGCGCAGGCGCGGGTCCGGCCCGGCCTGCGCGCTTGTGCTACGAGGGCTGCCCGGGGAGGGCAACGGCAGCAGGCTTCAGACCAGCCTCCTGCCGCCAAGGCATCCCGCGCCGAGCCGCCGCGATCACCGCCTGCAGCGCCATCCCGCGCAGCCCCGAATCGTCGGTATGCGTAAGCACGGCAAGCCAAGCCGCCGCCGTGTCCGCCTCCGCGCTCGCCACCAGCGCAGCCGCCGAAGCAGTGTCGGTAACCGGCTTAGGCGGCACGTACGCGGCTTCAGGAGCCACCGGCGTCGCCGACACCGACGTGATCATCTGCGTGACCACGTCCCGCCGCGCGGTGTGTTCCGCGCGCCCGGCCTTCACCGCTTCCCCGAAGTCGCCCGGCAGGAACGCCGTCACCAACCCGTACACCCACAGCGACGCGTGCTCGGCCGCCAGCGCCTTCTGCAGCGAATCCACCGCTTCCTTCGGCACCGACGACGGCGCGGTCGCGGCCTTCGCGTCGGCCCCCGGCCCGAGTTCCGGCGCGACCCGCTGCAGCCCGGCGCACCCGGCGGCCACCGACGCGACCAGCCCGGCCCGGTACGCCGGCAGCGCGGGCACCAGGTCCTCCGCCTGCTTGCGCGCGGCGGCGAGCCGGTCCTTGAACCCGGCGAGATCAGCCGGCGCGGCGGGGACGTCCGCCGCCTTCTTCGGCCGGTTCAGCCGGTCCACCTCGGTCTTCAGCGCGGCCGCCTGCGCGGCTCTGGCGTCGGCGACCTGTCCGGCCGCGTCGCCGCCGGCGGGCAGCTTCCTGGCCGCGGCGGCGTCCGCCTCGGCCGTCGCCAGCAGCGGGGCCAGGGGATCGGGGGCGTCGTCGTAGCCGCCGGAGCAGGCGGCGAGCGGCACAGCCGCGGCGACAGTGGCGCTCAGCGCGCCCAGACGCAGCACGGCGCGCCGGGAAAGGTCTGCGGTCACGTCGGCCCATCCTGCCAGGCCGCCCGGGTGCGCCGCCGCTCGCGCGTCTTCGCGGGGGCGCAGGATAAGCTTGACCTTCACCGACCAACAGGCCGAACAGGAGTGCTCCACGTGCCCAACGAACTCGCCAGCCGGCTGGAGCCGATCGTGGCCGAAGCCGTCACGACCGCGGGTTTCGACCTCGACTCGCTCGAGGTGCAGCAAGCCGGAAGGCGACAGCTGGTGAAGGTGGTCGTCGACTCCGACGACGGCGTCGGCCTGGACGAGGTCGCCGAGGTCAGCCGCACCGTCTCGGCCGCACTCGACGAGAACGAGCACGTGCTGGCGAGCGCCTACACGCTCGAGGTCACCTCGCCCGGCCTCGACCGGCCGCTCACCCAGCGCCGGCACTGGCGGCGCGCCCGGTTCCGCCTCGTCAAGATCACCCCCGTCGAGGGCTCGGCCTACCTCGGCCGCGTCGGCCACGCCGGCGAGAAGAGCGTGCGCGTGCTCGCCGACGGCCGGATCAAGGACGTGCACTACCAGTCCGTCGCGAAGGCCGTGGTGGAAGTCGAATTCAAGCAACCGCCCGCCGAAGACCTGAAAACCCTGACCGCGGACGAGAACGAGAAGAAGGAGGAGTCGAAGTGAACGTGGACATCGCCGCGCTGCGGGCGATCGAACGGGACAAGGACATCCCCTTCGACACGGTCATCGAGGCCATCGAGACCGCGCTGCTCACCGCGTACAAGCACACCGAGGGCCACCAGCCGCACGCCCGCATCGACATCGACCGCAAGACCGGGCTCGTCCGCGTCCTCGCGCACACCCTCACGTCCGAGGGCGAGGTCGACGAGGAATGGGACGACACGCCCGAGGGCTTCGGCCGGATCGCCGCCACCACCGCGCGCCAGGTCATCCTGCAGCGGCTGCGCGACGCCGAGCACGAGAAGACCTACGGCGAGTTCTCCGCGAAGGAGGGCGAGATCGTGGCCGGGGTGGTGCAGCGCGACGCGCGCGCCAACGCCCGCGGCATGGTCGTGATCCAGGTCGGCGACACCGAGGGCGTGCTGCCGCAGGCCGAACAGGTCGCGGGGGAGTCCTACGAGCACGGCACCCGGATCAAGGCGTTCGTGTTCGGCGTGTCGCGCAGCAACCGCGGTCCGCAGATCATGCTGTCGCGCTCGCACCCGAACCTGGTGCGCAAGCTGTTCGCGCTGGAGGTCCCGGAGATCGCCGACGGCACCGTCGAGATCGCCGCGGTCGCCCGCGAACCGGGGCACCGGTCGAAGATCGCGGTGCGCTCCACCATCCCGGGCGTCAACGCCAAGGGCGCCTGCATCGGCCCGATGGGCGCGCGCGTGCGCAACGTGATGAGCGAGCTGGCCGGCGAGAAGATCGACATCATCGACTGGTCCGACGACCCGGCCAGGTTCGTCGGGAATGCATTGTCGCCGGCGAAGGTTGTTTCGGTACGTGTCGTGGACGAGCGCGCCAAGACGGCGAGGGTCGTCGTGCCGGACTTCCAGCTGTCGCTGGCGATCGGCAAGGAGGGCCAGAACGCCCGCCTCGCCGCCCGGCTCACCGGCTGGCGGATCGACATCCGCAGCGACGCGGCCCCCGCCGAGCCGGCCGGTCCGGCGCAGGGTGAGCAAGACCACGCCGGCCAGGCGCGGCCCGCCGCGGCGACCGGTTCGGCCGACTGAAGGTGCAGGCGCTAGACTCGACAACGGTTCAAGTCCCGCGAAGGGCCACTGGGGACACCCCCGACCTCCCGCGTCACCGGCACTCGCCGGTGCGCACGTGTGTCGGCTGCCGGAAACGGGACTTGACCGGCGAACTGCTGCGCGTGGTCGCGGCGGACGGGCGGCTGGTCGTCGACGAACGTCGGCGGCTGCCGGGACGGGGTGCGTGGCTGCACCCGGGACCGGGCTGCCTGGCCAAAGCCGAGCGGAAGCGGGCGTTCCCCCGGGCTCTCCGGGTCCAGGGCGCGCTCGAGGCCGCGGGACTGCACCGCCACGCGGCGTTCGCCGAGGACAACGACGCCGGGACGCTCCCGGGGTCGCGGGAAACAAGGAAGCAGGTCGACCCGTCATGAGTCAGCCGTGAAGCTGAAGCCATGAACGCGCGACGATAAGGACGAGGTCAGCGGGTCCCCGCCTGGCCTCCCCTAGATGAGGAGAGCTGTGCCAGGCAAGGCCCGTGTACACGAGCTCGCTAAGGAGCTCGGCATCACCAGCAAAGAAGTTCTCGCCAAGCTGAAGGAGCAGGGCGAGTTCGTGAAGTCCGCGTCGTCCACCGTCGAGGCGCCCGTCGCCCGCCGGCTCCGCGACGCGTACCCCGCCAAGGGCGGGAAGAAGCCCGGCCCCACTCCGGGACCGCGGCCCGCTCCGGCCCCGAAGCCGCCCGCTCCGCAGCAGCAGAGCGCCGCTTCGCAGGCCCCGTCCGCTCCGGCCCCCGCGCCGCAGCAGGCCCCGGCCGTGAAGCCGGGACCGCAGGCCGCCAAGCCGGCGGCGTCCCCGGGCCCGAAGCCCGGCGGCCCCCGCCCCGGCCCG